>NZ_DATGNR010000068.1:0-2381 GCF_035306605.1 Xanthomarina sp.
AAACAGAATTGGAAACCATCTTAAAAGAAGTGATTCCTGCTGAAAAATTCTCAGTGCAATTAGAAACTATGGATAGTGATGCTACTCCATTTATGATTACGCAACCAGAATTTATGCGTAGAATGAAAGAAATGCAACAAACAGGAGGTGGCATGTTTGGCTTTGGTAATATGCCAGATATGTACAACTTGGTTGTAAACACAAATTCTGATTTAGTAGGTGAAATTTTAGCGACTAAAACTAAAAAGAAACAAGAACGTTTAATTACACAAAGTTTGGACTTAGCCAGATTGTCTCAAGGACTTTTAAAAGGTGAAGAACTAACTAACTTTATTAAACGTAGTTACGAAATGATTAAGTAGTTCTTTTTAATTAGTTATAAGTACAAAACCACCTTGCAAAACAAGGTGGTTTTTTTATCAATAATATTTGGTTGGTGTTCTTTAGTCGCCACTCAGCTCTTTATTGTATTCCCAAATTTCATCAAAGGCATCTTTAAATAGATTGTCTCGGGTATCAATTAAGTTTTGAAGGCTATTTTCTCCGTTTATTTTCTCGTAGGCATCCTTAAAACTAGGGCCCTGTACATCAAATTCGGTCCAAGACTTATTAAAATTAACAGAAGCCACATGTCGACCAAGATCTCCTTGTATAAATTCATTATAATATAAACCCCAAGGATTTTCTCCTGGCATGGATTTTATAGTTTCACTTACTTTCTTAAAAAAATCCTTCATTAAATACTGACTATCATCATTAAGCTCCATAAATCTTACGTACAAAATTGGATAATTAGTATCTTCTTCAACAAGCATTTTCGTATTAGACAAATCATCATCTTGAATCCAATATTCTAAAGTTTGAATTTGTTTTATATAAGGCATCACTTGGTCTCTCCAATGAATATCATGCGCTCCTGTGGGTCTAGAATGATTGTGTTTAAACATCATTGGCCCCATTTGCCAGATCATATTTCCTGAATTTGGACCAGTAGATATGTTGTAAACAGTAGCTTTATAAGGACCTGTATTATGGTATAATGCGTTGTGTTTTTTCATATTCTCCCCCAACACCTTAAGGTTGGTATAATCAGGAGTAAACATTAGAGTTTCCCACATGGTATAATCTTCCTTGTCTTGTGCATTTATTTGTAACGAAATTCCCAAGACCATTACGAGCATCATAATTGATGCGATACATTTTTTTAACATAATTATTACAATTTAATTGATTAACAGCTGTATTTGCAGCGATTGCAAATGTGTTTTTTTAAAATAAAATATCTGAACTTTTATAATAAATGGTGATATTTTAAAACCATTTAAGATGACATGTCAGATTTGAAGACAGCTAAAGGTACTCCATTAAAAACCCTTAAATCAGTAGATTAGTACGAACCCCATCATCCATTGTCCGAAAGCAAGGATTTACTTATCGGCTTAAAATTGAAGGACGAAAAAAACATACAGCTGATTTACTTCTAGAAATTTAAATGAAGTCTTCTTCAATTATTGAAAATATTCTTATCACAAATTATTTGCTTTAAAATTCCTCTATCTTTGTAGTAAATATATCAGCATGTCATTTAAAGACTTACAACTTATCGATCCTCTTTTAACAGCTATTGAAGAACAAGGCTATAAAACACCTACAATAGTTCAAAAAAAAACCATCCCTTTTGTTTTGGCTAAAAAAGATGTTATTACTTCAGCCCAAACCGGGACTGGAAAAACAGCAGCTTTTGCTTTGCCAATTTTACAAATGCTTTTTAACAACCAAGATCCGCTAAAAAGAGGGAGAAGCATAAAGGCCTTGATAGTAAGTCCTACTAGAGAATTAGCCTTACAAATTGGGAATAACTTTAAAGCTTATGGGCGACACACCAAATTACTTACAACAGTAATTTTTGGAGGAACACCTCTAGAACCACAAATAGACGTACTTACTAAAGGGGTTGATGTTTTGGTAGCCACTCCTGGGCGATTAATCGATTTAGAAAAACAAGGCGTAATTAATTTAGATCAAGTTGAGATTCTAGTTTTAGATGAAGCAGATTTAATGCTAGACATGGGTTTTATAGACGATGTTAAACATATTGAAAGCTTATGCCCGAAGCAAAAACAAATTTTATTGTTTTCTGCTACCATGCCTTTTAAAGTAGAACAGTTGGCAAAAACCATCTTGAACAATCCGGAACGCATTGAAATTTCACCAGATTTATTTGCCGCCAATACCATTGGACAAGTGTTGTACTATGTACCCAAGCGCAACAAAATAGAATTGTGTTTGCATTTATTAAGAAACGAGATAAAAGGCAGTATTTTAATTTTTAGACGTACCAAATTTGGAGTTGATAAATTGGAACAAACCCTAATAAAAAA
>NZ_DATGNR010000069.1:0-2655 GCF_035306605.1 Xanthomarina sp.
AGCACGGACATCAGCATTGCAAAAAATAAAAAGGTAAATTTTTTCATAAAAATCCAATTTAATTAAGTTAATATTCGTCTTTTAAATCATATTCTACATTTTAAACTATCTAATTTAATGACAGCATAAAACGAGACCTAAAAAGCAAACTTGTTATAAAGTAGTGCTTTCAGTTTAACCTGGGTTTATAGAATACAGCCTACTAATTTATTAAATTTTAATAGATGAACCAAATTTCCTGCTAAACATTATCACAGAGAAGAAGACTAAACCTAGATATAGCATAGGTTTAACGGAAATTAATAAATTATTGATATTATTTAGGTTTTAATTATAAATCAATAAAACCGTATAATCGCTAAATCTTCCTAACCACCCCCACTCATAACAACTCGCTCTAGCTTAGAATAAGGACATGCTATAGCCACTTGCATCACTAAACACATAGGATATTCAACACGACATTAGACAACCTAAAAGAAGTCGTTAATTTAAAGAAAGGAGCTTACCCTCCATAAGTAATTAAACTACACACAGAAACACTATTTTTAAAAGGATAGGAACTCCTTTTAAAAAAAAAATTTATGCTATAAACAAAAATGTTCTTACTATAAAGTTTAAAAAAGACAATCTATTATTACGAAGAATACTGGGAAATAAGATACCTATCTAGACACACGTAGATTGGAGGCTCCAACTATATTTATATAAAATCATCGAAAACAACCTCACTTCACAAAGCTTGCTTGTTTTCGATGACATCACTGTGTGGTTCTCACTATAAGGAAGAGTGTATTGAACCATGAAACTTAACCACATCCTTGATAAGGACGCTATTACTATTTCTTATTTAATTAACCCCTACTGGCTGGTCCTCTATTATTGGATGGATTCCCCAATGCTCTTTATTAGCATGAGCAAAATCTAGCTTATATTTTTCTGGAATCTCACCTTTTAACATAGAACCTACCTTAATTGAAGGAAAAAGCTCTTCATAGGTAATCATATCGTTTAGAGAAATCCTTCTGTAAATATGTGAGCGGGTAAGATTCGTTGTTTTATCAACACCCGTAGCCCCTAACAGCTCCACGAAGTTTTGAATTGTTTTTTCGTGATAGTTAGCAACACGAGTTTTCTTATCTTCAGGCACTAAACCTATAGTTAATTTAGGGTCTTGGGTTGTAATTCCAACAGGACACTTGTTTGTATTACACAGCAACGCCTGAATACAACCAATAGCCATTTTCATTGCCCGGGCCTGGTAACAAGCATCGGCCCCTAAAGCAATAGCACGCGCAACATGGAAAGCAGAAGTAATTTTCCCAGATGCAATCACCTTAATATGCTTACGAATCCCCATACCATTTAGTATGTTATGAACAAAGTCGAGACCGTCAATTAAGGGAGCTCCTACGTAGTTACTAAATTCTGGCGGTGCAGCTCCTGTTCCTCCTTCTCCTCCATCTACCGCAATAAAATCAGGATAAAGATCCAACTCTACCATGGCTTGACAAATAGAGATAAACTCACTTTTATAGCCAATACACAATTTAAATCCTACGGGTTTCCCTCCAGACAACTCTCTTAGCTTCTGAATGAACTTCACCATCTCTAGAGGCGTATCAAACGCTGAGTGATAAGGAGGAGACACCACTTTAACGTGAGGCTTGATATGTCGAATCTTAGCAATTTCTTCAGAGTTTTTTTCTGCAGGTAAAATCCCACCGTGCCCTGGCTTTGCACCTTGTGAGATTTTAAGTTCAATCATTTTCACATTAGGGTGTTTTGCTTTTTCAGCAAAAAGCTCTGGATTGAATTTGCCATCTTCAGTTCGACAACCAAAATATCCTGTACCAATCTGCCAAATTAAATCACCACCGTGTTTTAAATGATAGTGACTCAATCCACCCTCACCTGTATTATGAGCAAAATTTCCAATTTTTGCCCCTGCATTTAAAGCTTCAATAGCATTTGCACTAAGCGCTCCAAAACTCATTGCAGAAATATTCAATATACTTGCCGAATATGGCTGCTTACAGTCTTTATTCCCTATCATGATACGAGGGTCATTATCGAGAGTATCAAAAGCTTTAGGTGCAATAGAATGGCAAATCCATTCGTAACCCTCTGCATAAAGATCTAACTGGGTTCCAAAAGGAATAGTATCTCTCACGCCTTTAGCTCTTTGATATACAGTAGATCGGTCAACTCTATTAAACGGACGACCATCGATATCAGACTCGATAAAGTACTGATATAGTTTTGGACGAAGTTCTTCTAGCACATAACGAAGCCTTCCAAACACAGGGTAGTTCCGCATAACGGTGTGCCTAGTTTGTAAAACATCGTAATAACCTAAAATTGTTAAAGCCAAAACGACTGCAAAAACAACATACCAATTTGCACTTAAGAAAAAGGCTAATGCAAATGTTACTATAAGTGAAATAGTTGAAATTATAAAAAATTGAGTGCGCATAATCAGATTTTATTGCATAAAAGCTAGGAACCAAGGAGTAAAACCGCTTCTTTAAAAACTTAAGTTACTATTATTCAATTCACTACAAAACAAAAGTTATTGTAAGCAAATTACAATTTATTTCTCAACATTCAAACAAACAAAGGTAGTATAGGTAAATCATTTTTCAACCATTTATT
>NZ_DATGNR010000070.1:0-2828 GCF_035306605.1 Xanthomarina sp.
TAAGCAATGTGTTTATCGTGCGCTTCTGGATTCATATAACGCATATTCATTCCCATAATTTTAAAAATACTTAAAGCACGTTCCTGTAACTTAAAAGCCGTTTTTTCAACTTCGCAAATAATGTTCGTTTTATTAAAAAACAAACCTTCCAAAGCTGCTTTCGGGCCAGAAAATTCGGTACCAGCAATAGGATGTGTTGCTAAGAAATTTCGACGTTTTGGATGATTCTCCACCGCTTTACAGATACTTGCTTTGGTGGAGCCAGAATCTATTACTAACGTATTGTCTGAAACTTTATTCAAAATTTCTGGCAACAACATTTCAGCAACATCCACAGGAATGGTTACAACTACCAAATCGGCTTTTTCAATATCATCAAAAACAGCTTTTTTATCAATTATTTTTAATGCAAGCGCTTCCTCTAAATGAGCTTCATTACTATCTATTCCGTGAATTGTGATTTCAGGATTCATTTTTTTAACATCTTTTGCGATGCTTCCTCCTATTAATCCAACGCCTATAATATATATGCTTTTCATTCCTAAATTTATCATTTCAAGACATCTCCTCAAAGAGGAAAACTCTTGCTTTTATTAACACTCAACTCCGCTACAAAACCGCACTCAACAACTTGACTCTTGATATTGCTTCTTCAATCACCTCTGTTGTGGAACAAAGTGAAAACCTAACATAACCTTCGCCCTGACTTCCAAAAACAGTTCCAGGTGCAATAAAAATATTTTTCTTTTTCAACAGTAAATCGATAAACGCCTCAGATGTTTGATTAGCTGGAATTTTTGCCCAAACAAATAAACCTGTCGCATTTTTGTCGTAAATACAGTTTAAACTATCGGCTAATTGCCAAATTAATTTTCGGCGCTCTTTATAGGTGTTATTTAAATTTTCATACCACAATTCTGAACAATTTAAAGCTTCGATAGCACCTTTTTGAATGCCGTATAACATGCCAGAGTCCATATTGCTTTTTATTTTTAAAACATGGTTTATATAGTCTGGGTTTCCTAAAGCCATCCCAACTCTCCAACCAGACATATTAAACGTTTTACTTAAAGAATTTAATTCCATACAAACATCTTTTGCTCCAGGAATACTTAAGATACTTATTGGGGAATCGTTAAGAATAAAGCCATACGGGTTGTCGTTAACAATTAAAATACGATGTTTCTTGGCAATAGCCACTAATTTTATAAAAAAAGCTTCCGTTGCTACTGCTCCTGTTGGCATATGCGGATAATTAATCCACATGAGCTTCACCTTGGTCAAATCCTGTTCTTCCAAAGCCTCCAAATCTGGCAGCCAATTAGCATCTTCAGACAAAGAATAAAAAACAGGCTCAGCGCCCACCAAACGACTCACAGACAGATAAGTTGGATATCCAGGATTTGGAATAAGCACTTGATCTCCTGGATTTAAAAACGCCATAGAAATATGCATAATCCCTTCTTTACTTCCCATAAGTGGCAACACTTCATTAGCTGAATTTAAATCGACATGATAGTGATAACTATAAAAATCTGTCATGGCTTTCCGTAATTCTGGCAAGCCTTGATAACTTTGATATTGATTGGCTTCAACGTCTTTAAAACTATCGTTTAGTGCTGTAATTACTTTGTTTTGGGGTTGCAAATCCGGACTCCCTATTCCTAAATTTATAATGGGTTTTCCATTGGCTTGTAGCAACCTCACTTCACGTAGTTTTTTTGAGAAGTAGTACTCTTCAACAGTTTGTAATCTCTGTGCTGCTTCTATCATTGTTTTGCGTTTTTATATTCTCCTAATATTTTAAACTCTTCCGCCATAATTTCTAAAAGGGATTTGGCCTTTTTATAATCTTTATAGTCGCTAAAAGTAACATCTATAAAAAATGCATATTTCCAAGGAGTTTCAATTTTTGGCAGGGATTGTATTTTGGTTAAATTCAAATTGCAATCGCTCATCACATTTAAGACGGTAGCTAAACTGCCTCTCTTATGTTCTAATTCGAATTTTAAAGACGCTTTATTTATTTCATTTTCTAATAAATCATGGTTTTGCTTTTCAACTATTACAAATCTAGTTTCGTTGTTTTTTATTGTTTGTATGCTTTCTGCCAAAATATTAAGTTCAAATAATTCGGAGGCCATTTTACTTGCTATAGCTGATACTCCTTTTAGTTTTTTACTTTGAATTCGTTTTGCAACTTCGGCCGTATCTGTATCTTCAATGAGCTTGATGTGTGGGTGTTTTTTAAAAAATTCCTTGCACTGCAATAAAGCCATTGGGTGCGAATACACCTCAACAATATCCGTAAGGGTTTGATTGGGCAACGCCATTAAATGATGCTGAACATCTAAATAATGTTCGCCTACAATACTTAAATTATTCGTATCAATTAATGCGTAATTTGGAATTATTGAGCCTGCAATCGAGTTTTCCAAAGCCATAACAATGGCTTCAGTTTCTTTAGAAATTAGACTATGAACCAACTTATCAAAAGATGAACATTCTGTTACCAAGACGTCATTTTTAAAATATTGCTGAGTAACAATATGATGGAAGGACCCTTTTCCTCCTTGTATGCCGACTGTATGTACCAAATTCATTGTTTTTAAAATTTCAAAAAAAAAGTCCCGATTTTCATCGAGACTTTTATATCATGTATTATTAATTAAAAATTACACATACAACATCTCGTTCCTTTTGTTAAAAAAGAAATAGTTCCAGTTGTAATATGCAAAATTCAATGTTGCTTTCATATTGAGTCTGCTAAAGTAGCTAATAAATTTAAAAAACAAAATGTAAAGACTATTTTTTAATTGAAATCGATT
>NZ_DATGNR010000071.1:0-2045 GCF_035306605.1 Xanthomarina sp.
TGAGGCTTAATGTGTCTGATTTTAGCAATTTCTTCAGAGTTTTTTTCTGCAGGTAAAATCCCACCATGTCCTGGTTTCGCACCTTGAGAGATTTTAAGCTCAATCATTTTAACGTTAGGGTGTTTTGCTTTTTCTGCAAAAAGTTCTGGATTGAATTTTCCATCTTCGGTTCGACAACCAAAATACCCTGTTCCAATTTGCCAGATTAAATCACCTCCATGTTTTAAATGATAGTGGCTCAATCCACCCTCTCCTGTATTGTGAGCAAAATTTCCAATCTTAGCTCCAGCATTTAAAGCCTCTACCGCATTCGCACTAAGCGCCCCAAAACTCATAGCCGAGATATTTAATATACTTGCTGAATATGGCTGCTTACAGTCTTTATTCCCTATCATTATACGCGGGTCATTATCGAGAGTATCAAAAGCTTTGGGCGCTATAGAATGACAAATCCATTCGTAACCCTCTGCATAAAGATCCAACTGAGTCCCAAAAGGAATAGTATCCCTCACGCCTTTAGCCCTTTGATATACAGTAGATCGATCTACTCTATTAAACGGACGACCATCGATATCAGATTCGATAAAGTACTGATATAGTTTTGGACGAAGTTCTTCTAACACATAACGAAGTCTTCCAAACACAGGGTAATTCCGCATAACAGTGTGCCTAGTTTGCAAAACATCATAATAACCTAAAACTGTTAAACCTAAAACAATTGCAAAAACAACATACCAATTTGCACTTAAGAAAAAGGCTAATGCAAATGTTACAATGAGTGAAATAGTTGAAATTATAAAAAATTGAGTGCGCATAATCAGATTTTATTGCATAAAAAACTAGAAACCAAGGAGTAAAACCGCTTCTTTAAAAACTTAAGTTGCTAATATTCAATTTACTACAAAACAGAAGTTGTTGTAAGCAAATTACTATTTATTTCTCAACATTCAAATAAGCAAAGGTAGTATAGGTAAATCATTTTTCAAGCATTAATCATGAATTAATTAACGACACAAAACTTAAACATAGACGCTATTAATTAGGGTAGCAAAACCACCATCTTGAAATTAACTATTCGCTATTTTACTTCACAGATAGGCAACTGTCGAATCAACCTCATAGATAGCCCATAGATAGCCCATGGATAGCCCATAGTAAGTCCGGAGTAAGTCCGGAGTAAGTCCGGGTCAGTTCTAGATTCGATTAGTTATTAACAACCTATTTTTAAAATGCTTTTCTTCAAAAACCAAGTTGAATACAAACCCAATAGACTGCTGATATAACCTCTGCTAATATACAATATTTCAAACCTTATGTCAAGCGATAGAAGCCGTTTTTATAAAAAGCTTCACTGTTGTCCAATTAAAATATTACAAAACCCAATTTTATTAAGACACACCACGTCATTACACCCAGTACTGTTGAGTGAAAAGATAAAAGGAATGCTTAATCAAATTTACTTAATTATCAATATTAAAGGATGGGTCTAGTACCTTACGTATATTAACGACGTAGTTTTAAATCTTAGTCGTGTCCGACTAATAAAGCATTTTGCTTCTATTGCTTTAAATAGTGATTCTAATGGCGAAAGTGACAGGTACTGAGCGAAGCCGAAGTATTTTCTCAAACAATACTGAATTAACAATCATAACAATTCAACAACACATCTAACCTCCATCCTCATACCTGAATCTAACCCACTAAACTCAACAAGCGCATAAATCATATCCGCAAAAAAAAGAAACCAACAAAAAGAATGTTTACACTTATTAACATTTATTAACAAAATATCATTATATTGCATTGATTTATAAACTAACTAAATTTAATTAATCATGAAAAGAAATACATTCTTCATCTTTTTAATGATTGGCTTTAGCGCATTTACTTTGAGTGCGCAAATGAATCAAGAACTACGGTTTGACGCCACTAGTTCACAGAGCCAATCTGAATTATCTTCTGACGCTAATGTCGTCACGACAACCTCTAACATGGCAGGACCTGCAATTATTGATCGTATTGCTGATCATAATAGTGGATTAATT
>NZ_DATGNR010000072.1:0-2480 GCF_035306605.1 Xanthomarina sp.
GGTTAATTCCTCCCAACGGTGCTTTTCAGATTCTAAATCTTCAAGCAATTGGTCTCTTTCTTTCCAATCATTTTGTACTTGAATTCCAAAATCGAAATCCATGGCAATGGATGTTTCAAATTCTTTCAGATTCTGACTAAATGAATGAAAAGTGATTAATAAAAATATTGGGAGTATAAATTTCAATTGGGCTTCAGTTTTTATGGGTGGCAATGGTTGGGTTTAAGAAAGGTAAAGCAGATGTTAAGCCATACGTTCCAAATGGGTGTTATACCAAATATAACTATTTTATTTATTATGGTAGATTCCAGTTTCATCAGAAACTAAGGATTTAATAATTATTTTTCTACTGATAAAATGTTCTTGTTTAATCAATAACGCCTCAGGCTTATCATTTATAAAGATGGTATCGTTGCTAAGCTGATGCTTTTTAAAATCTATAACATCACCAATGTGGTAACCTTCACCGTATTTCCACGTACCATTATGTAAGCTCTTCTCATTGGTTGAGCAAGAAATTAAAATTAAAAGGAGGGTTAGGTATAATATTGTTCTTATCAAGGGGTTTGTTTCTAAAGGAGCTTAAAATTACCTGTTTTTTCTATTCAATTCTTTTTTTTCTCCTAGTTTGATGCTGTTCGGTGTTGACTTGTTTCAATTATTGATGAGTCTTAACTTTTAGTCTTTAGTTTTCATTAATTCACTAAACAAATAATCTAAAAACTTTTGCTGCTTGATATCTTCCTTAAAAGATCTTTGATAATGGATGCTGCAAGATGCAATATCCAAAATGTTCTTTTTGTTAAATGACCAATCAGTTGTGTGTTCCACCATGATATCTAAAGGTCCATTACAACTTTGCCAGAGCTTAGAAAACGGAGTTTCTTTGCTTTCTTCTAAGCTGTTAAAATCGGCATAAACACGATAACCCTTCATCCCGGAATTATAAAATCTTGTTATGGAGGTAATGGGAACACCACCCCAGTCTATGCTTACTCCTTCCTTAAATGAAATGTCAGTAAGGTCCTCCTCACGGAGAGCTTTACTTTGTTCATTTTTTTCCCAAAAAAAACGTTTCTTATAGGTTAATTTAGTTTCGGCGGGCAGTGATATGTTTTTAATAACTAGGGGTTTGGAGCTTATGTAATATGGGTTTTCATCAGGTGTATTAAGAGTCCACATGGAACCAAGCGCCCAAGCATAGGCATAAAAACAACCAATAATTATAAGTATTAAAATTCCGAGTAGTATAAATATAGTTTTCGGTTTCATTTTTTGTTAGAAATTTTACTTTTCAGAAGCAGACAAGAACAGGCCATGGCTGATAGCCCTGGTTGTTTTTAATTGAATATGTCCCCTTTTTCAGCAACTACTTTAAAACGCTGATATAAGCTTGTTAGCAATGATTTTTCTACTTTTTTCGCAGACTTCTAGGCTACTTTTAAACAAAATGAGCTTTGTGCTTAAGCATCTAATTTAACAAATAAATTCTGAAAGCTAAGCTAGGACTTCTAAATAAGTACCTACAAATAAAGCATCGATGAATCATTAAAAGCAAAATTCTCTTTAAAAGGAATATAACTACTTCTTTGATATTGAAACAGAAAACTTCTAAAAACTTATTGTTCCTCCTTCAAATTCCTTAGTTCTTTTTAGCGGAAAGAAAAACCCCAAGAATCATAAAAGTCAAGAAGATGGGATACAGAACAAAAAAAGTACTGTGTATGGAGCTTAATGATAGAGCTAAGGCTAAAAATACATGTAAGCAGGCTATTATAATCATGCCTAAGGATCCGATGACAAAAAATGGATGAAATTTTTTCATATGAATAAATTTTATGGGTAATAGTTTCTTTTTAGTAACTTTTAGTTTAAATGACTGGGTATAGCTTATAACTTAATTGCTAATACCAACAGCTTTATGTAAATATAACTCAGATTTTAGATGTTTCAGCATAAAGTGGGCAATACTGGCGCGAGAAATCATTTTGGTCAAAATATAATGTCCTACCTGCTTACCGTGTTTATAGTTGGTTCGTTTTTTTCCTTGTGTTAGCTGACCGGGTCGGACTATGGTCCAATCTAAGGAACTTTCTATAAGCAATTTTACTTGTTTGGACGTATCTAAAAAATAGAAAAATAGGATAAAGGGAATGGTGAAAAGGGTATAATAGAGTCCCAATTTAAACCGACTGTCGTTGATACCTAGAGAAGTGATACAAATCAACCGGTTAACACCTTGAACCTTCATGGCATGGATGATGTTTTTTGTGCCACGAGCTAATATAGTGGTTTTAATAAAAAACCGTTTGTGCCCTAAAACAGAAAGCACCGCGTCTTGTCCTTGAAAGATATGGTTCAGACTTTCATGGTCTAAAACGTCACCCGTAACTACCCGAACATGCGGATGTTCAATGTTTAACTTGTGAGGCTTACGGACTAAGACGGTCAGTTCATGTCCATCTTCTAGCCCTTGCTTA
>NZ_DATGNR010000073.1:0-3411 GCF_035306605.1 Xanthomarina sp.
TCCACCTATCATTTTGGACGATTACTGGCTTACAGCATTATAGGACTTGTATTTGGTCTTGTTGGGAAAGGTCTATATCTATTTGGAATCCAGCAGCAACTATCTATCGCAATTGGAGTTTTAATGATTGTAGTTATTCTAATTCCAACAAGAATTTTTAATAAATACAATTTTTCCAAACCCGTTTATAAAGTAATTTCAAAAGTGAAATCTGGTTTAGGACAAGCTTTAAAGAAAAAATCAGCCGACACCTTTTTAACCATTGGTTTTTTAAACGGATTCTTACCTTGTGGTTTGGTTTATATGGCCGTTTTTGGATCTCTAGCTTCGGCTAGTGCCTTGCAGGGAAGTTTGTATATGTTTTTATTTGGATTAGGAACAGTTCCGTTAATGACCTCTGCCATTTATTTAGGTAAATTTCTAAATGCTACTATTAAACAACGCATTCAAAAGGCCGTTCCCGTTTTTGTTGTTATTATTGGACTTCTATTTATTCTTCGTGGTTTGGGCTTAGGTATTCCTTACCTCTCTCCTGCTCCAATTGTTGAAATGGTTTCGGGTGAAATTGATTGCGATTAAAAAATCATCAATCAGAAATAAACAAAAATACCACTCTATTTCTTGGGTACAGTTCTTAAACCTTCATAAGATATTTTCCTATTCAAGACTTCAGAACTATAATCAATGATAAAATGGTTTTCTTATTTTAGAACATCATATTAAAACATGACATAGGAAACATTCATATAAAAATTTCGTCCTTGTCTAGGAATATTATTCCAATCTGCATAGGTTGAATAGTTAGTATCTAAAATGTTTTCAACGCCATACTTCAATATCATTTTATTTTCTTTGATATAGAAGATATTTCCTAAATTTAAGTTTAAAACAGCATAAGAAGCTGTTTCATTTTCACCATAATAACTACTATAATTTGTTTGATTACCATTACCATTTAGCTGTAAAGCTGCATTAAACTTGTCTCTAGAATAATTTACCTCAGCCAAATAAGAGAACGGCTTTATAAATGGCAAGTTTTCATTATTACTACCTTTTCCATAATTATATCCAACAGTTCCGTTAACCGAAAAGGCATCAGAAATTTGATAGGAAGAATTTACATAAAAATCGAAGATACTAGCGTGATCTAAAGCTTCATAAACTTTAACCCCTTCGGCACCAATAGTCATGGCACTTAAGGACTCATCCACTTCCCCAATAATATAATCGGTTAAATAAAAATAAGAGGTTTCAAAACCAATCTTAAACTTATTTAAATAATAATTAGCTGCCACATTCGCTTCTAAGGCTTTTTCATTGTTTAGATTTGGATTTCCTATATAATCGTAATTGTCAAAACTATTGAACAAAAAGAAACCGTATCCTTCACTTACAGAAGGTGCTCTTTCGCCATAACCAACACCAAAAGTTGCGTCGTACTTTTCCTTTTTCACTTTATAATCGGCCGAAAGACTCATTAAAAACCGATTTTTTGAATCGCTTAAACCTGGATAAAATATTTGTAAACTTTCCAAGCCAACTTCTTCGGCAATGGTATTGTTATGATAACCTAAACGTGTGGATGCCGAAATCGTTTTCTCATCCGTTAAAGCAAAAGCATCCTTTATATAAATCCCGGTGGACAAAGTTCGAATATCCGGCCAAGTGTACATAAACATTGCTGGCTGATTGGAATCGTTTGGATACATGGTCATTTCGGCTAGAGAACGGTTGTAAAACCCGTTTAAATTAACCAAAAGGCTGTGTTTGTTTTCTTGTAAGGTGGCTTTGGAATAAAATCCGTAGGTATCGCTCCAGCCCGGCATATCCATTCTAATGGGCACATCTGGTCTTTTGGAATCGTCCATAATATGAGTAATCGTATTAAAATACAGTTTAGATTCTAGAGATTTAATTCTTGTAGAGTCGTTTTTATAGGTGTGCGTTAAAGAGGTGATTAAAGCTTCGGCCAAGGAGACATCCATAGGCAAAGCAGGATAACCAACATCTGTGGCTTTATCGTAAATTATATTGGCATCTATTACATGAGTCTCAGAGAGTTTGAAGCCTCCTTGCAAAGACAAGTTATACTTTTGAAATTGAGAATAAAGTACTTCCTTGTTTCCTCCTGCATCATAATTATCCGATTTTCTAAAAATCCCATCTGCATTAACATAGAATTTATCTCCTGTGTATTCTAAATCCAAACCGACCGTTTTATAATTCCCATTGGTTTCGAAACCTAAATCGATTCCCGATTTAAATCTAGAACCATTAAATTTAGATTGTGGACGTTTTAAATCGATGCCACCTCCAACACAATGGCCATTTTCTGTACCTTCTTGCCCAGAACCAATACTTACTTTTTCTAGATTAGAAACATCTACATACGAAGTAATTGGATCCATTTTATCTGTACATGCTCCAAAAATCTGCATGCCATCTATGGTAACAACCAAACGTTGGCTATCCATGTTGTTTAAGGAAGGTTCCCAAGCGTAATTACCACGTTTAATCATGCTTATACGATTGGATTTCTCTAAATAATTATCAATACTGGACAAGGTTTTTTCTTGTCTATAATTACTTAATTTACGTTGCCCAATTAGGATTACTTCTTCTAATTGCGTGGTGTCTTTTTCTACTTTAGCCTCTTCCAATTCTTGTGCAAAAGTTATGGCACTAAAAAGAAGGGCAAGACAACATATGATGTATTTTTTCATGGGAAAATTTTTAGGAGATATTTAGACAGATTGATTAAAATCAACCTGCCTATAACATCTTAATAAGCTTTTTACAATTAAAATTCAAGCTCTAAATACAGACTGCTTTGTGGATGATCTTCTGCGACTGATTCACCTTTTAAAACCGTATCCATAGCGTCCAAAAGTTTTAAGTTTAAAACCCAGTAACCTGTCATGGTTAAAGAAAGATTTCCTTGATAAATACTTTCCGTACTTCTATAAGTTAAATCTGTGTTATTTGGCGAACCATGGTTCCCCATACCTGGCATTCTTGGATCTAAAGTGATGGTATAATTTTCAACCACTGGAAAAGACATCATGTTTTCCATTTTGTACAAACCAACCTTCATTGTATTTGTAGCAATTTTTGGAGTTTGTGGCTCTATTAAAGCCAACACGTATTTTACATTATCACTCCCCATAAAACTGGTTACGTTTTGGTTATAATGTTGCATAACAGCAATGGTTTCTGTTATATTATAATCCACGTTATCAATGGTGTAATTAAAGGTTAAAGACCACCCTGATCCATCTGGATTAGTCATTTGATAAATAACATTTCCTTGATATACAGTTTCTTTTCCAGGTACTTTTGTAATCATGGATTTTGGGCAAGAATGTTGCATGGTTTCCATTTGCATAACTGGCATCCAATTCATGCTATAAT
>NZ_DATGNR010000074.1:0-5500 GCF_035306605.1 Xanthomarina sp.
GGAAGTGGTTGTTGCGCGAAATTAGCAAATGCACTAGTTTCTAATGGGAAATAAGAAAACTCAAAACCTTCACAGCTTTCAATTGGTCTAGAAGAATCGAAATCATCCATAGGGTCAACAAAAAACTGCCCATTTAAAGAGCTTGAGAATTGTGCATTTTGAATTTCAACAAACATACCAATATGGGTGCTGTTAATTTGAGACAAGCTAACTGATACAGGCTCTATAACTTCAGTAACTGAAGATCTTAAAACCTTTAAAGGAACTTTGTTTGATGTTAAAGCAGCTAATCTAGTTCCGTTAGCACCACCACCAATAGCAATTACGCCATCTCCAGTTCGATCTTCACCTATAAATAAACCTTTTAAATTCACATAAGTTTCTCTACCAAAGTTAAATTGGTTGTAAGTATCAACTTGGTTCAACATCACTTTAATAGCCGCTGTTGGGTTTGAAGGGCTATCTTGGATAAAAAATTCTTTATAAAAATTCCCTGTTTGATCTGAAGAAGACACATATCCCTTAACATATACGTCGGTAACTATTTCTGTTACTTCACCTGATACAAAGTAAGTTTTTGCTTGCGCGATACTTATTTCAGTAGAATTAGCAATTAACTGATTTAGTTTATTATTTTCTTCATCACCTAAACTGCTAGGCACTTTATAATCGTCGTCTTGTACACATGATGTAACGGACACAACGACCATTAAGCTTAGAAGTACTTTTAAAATTTTATTTGTTTTCATGAGTAATAATTTATAATTAATTTTTTCTTTTTCGTTTTTTTAGAATCTAAAGTTAACATTTAAAAAATAAGTAGTTCCACGCCCGTACCAGTATTTTGAACCAAACACACGCTTAGGATTGTTATTATCTTCTAATAATTGCTCGTAATTAGCATTTCTTCCTTGCTCAAAACCACCTGTTTTATAAACTTTATCTAACAAGTTGTTTACACTAGCGAAGAATCCAATATAGTAATCTCCAATTTTCCACGATTTTCCACCTGTAAGGTTAACAACCATGTAGTTATCAAACTCTTCTTGCTTTAATAGTTCTCTAGCAACATCTTCGTTATAATCTACAAATGGTAATCCGTCGTTATCTAAGTAGAAGTTTTCTGTTCTTGTTAACGGGCTTACATCTACATAAGTATTAGAGAAGAAGTTTGCTGTTGCACCAAACCACCAGTAGTCAGGATCTCTATATTCAAATCCAACTGAATAAGCTTGTTGCGGACCACCAGCAATTTTATAATCTTTTAAGTTTGATGTAAAAGTTTCTGATCTTCCAAAGCTTGAAGCTGTTAGATATAAGTTAGGGTTGTTTGCGTAAGTATATTGTCCTACAGAAGCTGCTCCTTTTAATTTAATCGTTGGAGTTACTTGAGCCTCTATTCCTAATTCTGCTCCGATATGTTGTTTATCTACACCTTGTAAAATTTCTTGTACGAAAGCTGTAGTTTCATTTACATCAACATCTTCTGATACCTGAACATTTACGTTTGTTAAACCATCTGCGTAGTAAAAAGAAATTTCGTTAGCATCTTCAATTTTAGAGTAAAAACCTGTAAGTTTTGCTTTTACTATTGGAGATCTAAAAATATAGCTAATATCTCCTGAGGTAATTTTTTCTTCTGAAATATTATCTACTGTATTATTGTTTTCTCTGGAGTTTGAAAACGTATTTCTTATAGATGGCGCTTTTGTAATATATCCTGCGTTTACATCTATTAAGTGTTTTCCAGTAATTTTATAGGTTAATCCACCTTTAGCTCCTACACCTGTAAAAGATAATTTTTCACTTTTTCCAGAAGAGTTATCTGTTAATACATTACCTGCATTATCTGTAGTAATGTATGCTTCATTTTGCCACAATCCATCTCTTTGATAAGTCGTATTTGTTAAACTTCCAGATAAGTAGAAATCTACTTTATTGTATTTAAATTGTGCTTGAGCGTAACCAGAAACTACATCGGATAAAATGTTGTAGTTATATCTAAATTTATCTCCTTCACCTACAACTCTATTTGGGTTTTGATAATCGTATTGAAAACCATCAAAAGAATCCACGTTTAAGTATCCTGAAGTAGAACCTAATAAATCGATGATTTCACCAAAGTTTTCAGATTTTAAGTTTTTGTAAGTAACAGCTGCATTAATTAAAATGTTTTCATTAATTTCTGAGCTTAATATCGAGTTAACAGTAAGTTGCTTATCGTCGTTTCTATCTTCGTATAATACATAAGCACCATTCTTCTCTCCATTAACCGTACTATTGTTAGTAATGTTAGCATCTAAAATACGCTCCCAATTAATTTGACCATTATTAATAAACTCTTGCTCGTTTAAGTAAGCTTGAGCATAATCTGGACCATTTGGATCAGCTAAATTGTAGCTCGGTAGGTTTTGGTAATATGCTGGACTTGGGTTTCCACCTCCACCGTAATCTAAACGGCTATTTCCTATTTTACCAAATTGGTAACCTACGTTGGTATTTAAGCTTGTTTTACTGCTAAGATCCCAATAGTGATTAAGCATTAAAATTGGCTCTTCAACTTCTTTAATTCTAGAGTTTTTCTTTTTACCATCTAACCAACCCCAGTATTCGTTGTATTTTATCCCTTTTAAATCGTACACCTCTTGTGTATTTGGTGATGATTTTCCTCTACGGTTAGGTGTATAAATAGATGTAAAGTTCAAGCTATGGTTGTCTCCAAATTTCTTTTCTACAGAAGCAAAGAATGAATTCGCATCATATAAGGTAGCGTCTTGGAAACCTTCATTTCCCCAACGTCTTCCTGCCATAAAAGAATAAGCCCATCCGTCTTGTAATAATCCTGAAGAATAACTTGCCATTATACGATTTGTATAACTTCTGTTAGAAGAAGAGTAAGTTACCCGTCCACCTTCTCGGTATTGAGAAGCTCTAAGAATCATGTTTGTAGTTCCTAATGCTCCACCAAAGTTATAATTAGAAGGTTGTAATCCTGAAGTTAACTCTTGGTTTCTTAAAACATCGTTTAATCCTCCCCAATCACTCCATTGTGGTCTTCCATCATAAAGTTTGTTCATTTCAATTCCGTTAATTAACACAGAACCGTTTTCTGAATCTAAACCTCTTACTTTAAAGAAAGATGAACTAAACTCGAAAGCTGCTGTACGTTGAAATACATCTTGCGAAGATTGTAAAAGTCCAGATATATTATCTAAACCACTATCGTCGCTATCAAGTTCGTCATCGGATAAAGTAATTGTAAACAATTCTGAATCTGAAACGTCTTTACTTAAAGTCATATCTGAAATATCCAGAGTTTGACCTTCATTAACTACAATAGGATATCTTTTTGGCGCATATCCGCTTTTTGAAATACGTAACACTTGTTCTCCTAAAGGGACTTGTTCTAAAAATTGGAACTCACCTTTAGCGTCGGTTTCTACTGACAAGACAGTACCTTCCACAGTTACAGTTACACTTGGAATAGGTTCAAAAGAAATGGCTTCAGTGACACTCCCTTTTACAACAGTCTCTTGGGACATTGCGGTAAAAGTTGAAAAAATTCCGAATAGAAAAATAAATAAACTTTTTTTCATGCTTGAATTTATGATTAATAATTGTTTTTGCGTTAGTTTAAATTAATTAAGGCTTGCAAATTTACATTATTTATAATAAATATCTACTTTTGGCAGATAATTTGTATTAACATATCAATAACATAACATACAAGTAAATGAGAAATTTAAAATTTTGGCTTGCAGCCTTGTTTTTAAGTGCGAGTATATTTATTCAAGCGCAAGAGAAAAAAACTTATAAGGTACATACGGTAGCTTTTTATAATTTAGAAAATTTGTTTGATACAGAAAACGACCCTGAGAAAAATGATGAAGCTAGTCCAATCATGGAAATGAAAGGTGATGTTGAAGCAGTATATAAAAAGAAGGTGAGCAACATGGCTCGCGTAATAGCAGACATAGGTAAAGACATTACCAACAACTCCCCTGTTATCCTTGGTGTTTCCGAGGTTGAAAACAGAAAGGTTATGGAAGATGTAGCCAATGACCCACAATTAATCGACAAAGATTATGGCATTGTACATTACGATTCTCCGGACCGCCGTGGTATAGACGTTGGTTTATATTACCAGAAAGGATTGTTTACCCCCTTAAACACTAGTACTCATGAACTTTTAATTTACGATGACAATACAAGAGATCGAATCTATACCAGAGATCAATTGTTGGTAAGTGGAAAATTGGAAGACGAATTAATTCATATTATTGTTAACCACTGGCCTTCTAGACGTGGTGGAGAAGCTAGAAGTAGACCAACACGTGTGGCTGCCGCTAAACTTAACAAAAAAATAATTGACTCCTTACAAACCATAGATCCTTATGCCAAAATATTTATTATGGGCGATTTAAATGACGATCCTACAAATGCGAGTGTAAAAGAGGTTTTAAATGCTAAAAGAGAAAAGGAAGATGTCGAGTTTAAAGGTATATACAATCCTATGGAGAACTTCTTTAAAAAAGGTCTTGGATCTAACGCTTATAGAGATAGCTGGAGTTTATTCGATCAAATAATGGTAACTCAACCGTTAATAGAAAAAGATTACTCTTCGTTCAGACTTTATAAGGCAGGAATTTTTAACAAGAACTATTTAATTACAAAAAGAGGAAGATGGAAAGGTTATCCGTTCCGTAGCTTTGCTGATGGCGGATTCACCGATGGCTTTAGCGACCATTTCCCAACCTATGTTGTTCTTATTAAAGAAGTGAACTAAAACTTACAAATAACCATAATAAAAAAACGACTCATTGCTAAGCTAAGAGTCGTTTTTTTTATGTCTTAATTCATCCTATCCTAACCAGGTACTCCAAGGAATTCTAGATAAAAATAACACCAAACCAATGCCATAAAAAACCGAAATGGTTTTAAATTTCCCATTAGAAAGTAATTGTTTTTTATGCTTAGCATATCCTATAGTTATTAAAGCAATGGCTATAATATTAATTAAAGGGTGCTCTACTAAATACAATCTATCTACAGAGCTTTTCATAATTTCTCCCATTCCTGATTGACTAAACAAATTAAATCTTGGTGAAACAAAATATAATACCAGACCTAATAGCAATTGAATGTGAGATAAAATAAAAGCAATTAAAAACAGACTATAATCTTTATTGTTATCGTAATCCTTTTTACCTACTTGCTTAATGATACTATTTACTACAGCCATCACTAAAACTAAAAGTACCAAATAGGCCCAATAGGAGTGAAACATTTTTACTGTGTTATACATATTTTTGGTTGTTTTATTGTTAATAACGCAAATGTAGTGATTAATCATCAAAAAAAAACCTCTTCAAAATGAAGAGGTTTTAAAATAATTTTAAACAAAATTAGAAGTTATATTTAATAGATGCATTAAATGTAATACCATTAGTATTAATGTATCCAAAGTTATCTGTTTGTTGAATTCTAACTTCATCAAATA
>NZ_DATGNR010000075.1:0-116936 GCF_035306605.1 Xanthomarina sp.
AAAGTAGCTAGCGAAGAAATGTACAAAGCTCAAGCTGAATCACAACAAGGTGGAGCAGATGCTGGACCAGACGCAAATGCTGGAGCTAATGCTAACCAAGAAAGCGACGTTGAGGACGTAGATTTCGAAGAAGTGAAATAAAAAAATCCTAGCATTTTTCAGTTGAAAAACTGGAGGTCAGGAAACTATTAAAAAAACGCAATCATTAATTTGGTTGCGTTTTTTTATGAGTAATTATTTCCCTTAAACCCATAGAAAAATCTCTTTTCTTCCTTACTTTCGAAAATTAATTATTTAATATTTAATCATGAAATTAAATCTCTCTCTATTTTACCTACTTTTTATAGGTGTCTTATTTAGTAGTTCTTCGCAATCTGTAAGTAGCGATGTGATGCTTGAAAAAATTAAAACCGAAGGTTTTGAAAACTCTCAAGCCATGTCCATGTTAAGTGAATTGTCAGACGTTTATGGGCAACGTTTAACAGGCTCAAATGAGTATTTAGCTGCCGCAACTTGGATGTCGGATAAAATGACATCTTTAGGATTGCAAAATGTGCACTTTGAATCTTATTGTAACGATTGTCGTGGTTGGAGTATGGAAAGTTTTCACATGGAAATGGTTTCACCTAACTATATGCAAATTTCTGCTTATCCATTAGCTATGTCAAAAAGTACAGATGGAATTGTGACTGGCGAACTAGTTCATATTAAAAAATATAAATACTTAGACTCTTTGAAGCTTGAGTATTCAGGAAAACTTCAAGGGAAAATTATTTTATTGGGATCTATTCCTTCTAAAAAATCCTTAAACGATACTCTTTTTAAAAGGTACAACGAAAAGGATTTAAATAAAATGGCAAAACAAGATTCGGCTAAAGTAAAACAAACTCCATTACCAGAATTATTTAAATCTTGGGAAACAAGTGATGTTAGGGAAGAAGGTCTGCTAAGGTTTTTAGAAGAAGAAGGGGTGTTGGCAGTTTTAATTTCCCGACCTATGTATTTAGGTGTTTTACACCCAGATGGTACATACTTTTATAAAAATGGGCAATTAAAGCCTCTACCATACTTTACTATCATGCCAGAACATTTTGGCAGATTAGCTAGAATGATTGATTTAAATGTGATTCCGAAAATCCGATTGAATCTAGAAACTTCCTTTTATTCAAAACCAGAAAATAACGTAAATGTGATTGCAGAATTAACAGGAACCGACAAGAAATTAAAATCTGAAACCATTTTACTTGGTGCCCATTTTGATTCCTGGCATTCTGGTACTGGAGCTACCGATAATGGAGCTAATTCTATTGTTTTGGTTGAGGCATTAAGAATTCTTAAAAACATAGGATACAAACCTAAAAGAACTATAAAAATTGGTCTTTGGGGAGGCGAGGAGCAGGCCTTTTTAGGCTCAGCCGCTTTTGCTGAAAAGCATTATGGCAGCTTAAATGAAAACCCAAATACAGAATCAACCAAAATATCTGCCTATTTAAATTTAGATAATGGGGCTGGAGCTATAAGAGGCATGTATCTTCAAAATAATGCTTTGGCAAAACCTGTGTTTAAAAAGGTGTTTTCAGCTATTTCAGATATTACGGAAGGCGTTTTAACCATAGAGAACACTTTGTCAACCGATCATGAAACTTTTGACCATTACAACATTCCCGCATTTCAATTTATTCAAGATCCTTTAGATTATTACTCCGTAACCCATCACACACAAATGGATTTATTGGAATATGTTCCTGAGGAAGATGTTATTAAAAATGCAGTGATTATGGCTTGGACTATTTATTCACTGTCTGAAAATAAAACAAAAGTGCCAAGAAAAACCTTATAAAAGGAAATTAGATCATACACTTAACTTGAAGTTCTTTTAAAACAATAAAACACAAACTCCCGATAATTTTCGGGAGTTTGCGTTTTAATAAATATATTTAATTGTCATTCATAACAGGGTGATGATTATTCGTTTTTAGATATATCACCATTTAAATCCACTTTAATTACTTTTTTCTTACCGTCTTTTTCAATTTTTAGCTTAAATGCTTTTTGGGTTTCTTTGTCGTGATGATAAGTAACTAAATACGTGTCACTAGCTATTGTCCAGCCAGGATATTCGTTGTATACAGCATTTCTAACAGCAGGAGGAAGGGCAACATCGTGGAACTTCTCGAAAGATTTTATTAAATGACCTTCGCTGTTGTAAGTAACAAGTATTCGTCCGTCGTTAGAAGATTCGTCTTTAAATATAACGTCGTATGCATCAAATTGATTGTCATAAACGGGAGATTCGATAATTTTGAATCTCGCTGCAATGTTCTCTAGGATTTTTGCTTCTTCTGGAGCATTTTTGTCGTAAACCGCATTCAAATAATTTTGGCTCGATAAATTAGCTGGTGCCGTGATGACTACACTAGCCAATTGAACTTCTACGACCTCTTTATCTGCTTGGGAAAAACTTAGGTTGGCGAATCCTAAAAATAGTAAGCCAATACACAGGATTTTCATAATATTAGAAATTTTAAAGGGTTAATAATAAAAATTCTAATTTTAAAGATGGCTTTGATTTAATAATTTAATGATCTATTTATATTTCGAATTTAGATTGATGAAATAGAGGTTGGTTTATTCAATCATTTAAAATTATAACTAAAATTACAATTTAATTGGCTTCGTAAGTGTGTCATTAAGAAATGTTTATGAAAATTTTATGAAAATTGAATCCCTTAAGTTTTTAAAATAATAACAAGAATAAAATGAATAGAATGTTCTTCTAAAATTTGTTATGCATGCATACTATTTTTGTATATTTGTAAGGCTAGATATAAGCGACATCAAATTAAATGTTATATGCAAACAAAACTAACTCAACTATTAAACATAAAATTTCCAATTATTCAAGCTCCAATGTTTTTAGTGTCTAATACAGCTATGGTTATTGAAGCCATGAAAGGTGGTATTGCAGGATGTATTCCGGCGTTAAACTTTAGAACTTTAGACGAATTACGTGCGGCTATAAAAGAATTGAAAGAGGCAAAAGTAGCTGGAGGTTCTTTCGGGTTTAATTTAATTGTGAATAAATCTAATATAAAATACAAAGAGCAACTTCGTGTTTTGTGTGAAGAAGGCTGCGATTTTATTATTACTTCTTTAGGGAGTCCAGAAGAAACCATTAATCAAGCACATGCTGTTGGTATAAAGGTATTTTGTGATGTTACGGATTTGAAATTTGCAAAAAAAGTTGAAGAACTAGGCGCTGATGCTGCAATTGCCGTAAATAATGAGGCTGGAGGACATCGAGGAGACTATTCCCCAAAGGAGTTAATAGAACTTTTAACTCAAAATATTTCTATTCCTGTTATTTCAGCTGGAGGTGTGGGACGTAAAGCCGATATGGATGAGATGTTAAGTTATGGAGCAGCAGGAGTTTCGGTAGGAAGTCCGTTTATTGCCTCTGTTGAAGCAGGCGTTACTAATGAGTACAAACAAGCCTGTGTAGATTATGGGGCGAAGGATATTGTTATGACTCAACGAATTTCAGGAACGCCGTGCACAGTTATCAACACACCTTATGTTCAGAAAATTGGAACAAAAGAATCTAAGTTGGAATCTATTTTAAATAAGAATAAAAAACTTAAAAAATGGGTTAAAATGATTCGTTTTTCTATAGGTATGAATGCTACAACTAAAGCTGCTACCCAAGTTACTTATAAAACAGTATGGGTTGCTGGACCAAGTATCGAATATACCAATGCCATTTTGCCTACGCGAAGGATTATAGATAATTTAATTAACTAGAGTTTTTATTAGATTTAGTTTGTCAGAAATAAACAAGATTTAATTTTTGACTTTTGGGTATTTGAAGGTGAAAGCTGTATTTTTTAAGTACTATCTTTACATTTTAATAAATAATACCTAATGCTAGTAGCTCAAGAAACTAAGACATTAAAATTACTAAAAACCAAAGCATAAAATGTCTAAGTTACCAAGTGAACATAAATTTATAGATCTTTCAGATTATGGAAGAATTCCTGGTAGAATGATAGCTAATGCTATAAAAGGAACCTCTCTCACTCCCATACACGTTACTATTTCATTTATAATTTCAGGTACAATTGCAATTATATGTATCTTAAACAATCAATTTTGGGCAGCAAGTTTGTTTTTGGTTTTAAAATCTGTTTTAGATGCTGCTGATGGTGAGCTAGCACGAATAAAAAACACCCCTTCATATACCGGACGATATTTCGATTCTGTTTCAGATATCATATTAAATCTTTTTATTTTTATTGCGCTTTGGCTTATTACAGATTCAAGTGTTTTAAGTGCTATTTGTGCATTTTTAGGAGTACAGTTACAAGGTACTCTATATAATTACTACTATTCTATTTTAAGAAATAGGTATGACGGAGATACTACAAGTCGCGTTTTTGAGGATAAAACCCCCACAGCTTTAAAAGGTGAAAAACAGAAACATGTAAATATCCTTTTTGGATTATATAAAATACTTTATGGAGGGTTTGATAGATTAATTTATTTGCTTGATAGAAATGCTCCAGAAGGGAAACACTTTCCTAATTGGTTTATGTTCGCCGTGTCAACTTTTGGCCTTGGTTTTCAGTTGTTACTTATTAGTACTCTGTTAGTTTTAGGTTTTAAAGATGACATCATTCCTTTTTTTATTATTTATTCCGTAATGATTTTTGTTTTTATAGGAATTAGGAAAATAGTGCAAAATTGATATATTTAGCTTATAAAACTAACAAGACAAACCAGGTCCTATAAGCTTCAAGGATTTTAACGAATTGTTAAGGGTTTTTATTTACAACAGATTATTAAAAATGCTAATTTTGTCGGTGATAGATGAAAAACTCGAAGTCATATATTAAATTTTTAAAACACACACTTTTACTTTTAGTGGTGATGTTTGCTTTGGCACCTTGTTCTGTAAAGGAGTCTGGAGCTACAGTTTTTAATATCGACTACCAACGACCTTTAAATAAATCAAAAGCATTAGTTTTTCAGGATAACTCTTGTGAAAATTTGGAGTTTAATCTAATTGAGACTGTTAAGACTCAAGATGATTTCGAGCTAAATGTGTTAGCAACTAAAACTAATAATACTGTTTTATTAGCACCAAATTTCCAGGTAGTCTTTCAAAAAAACTATTACAAAAACTATTCAGAGAGCAGTCTTCCCTTATATATTTTATATAGTCAGTTAAAATTAGATATAGCCTAATCCTTTTCCGCTATA
The DNA here is from genome assembly GCF_035306605.1 of Xanthomarina sp. Taxonomy (NCBI): domain Bacteria; kingdom Pseudomonadati; phylum Bacteroidota; class Flavobacteriia; order Flavobacteriales; family Flavobacteriaceae; genus Xanthomarina; species Xanthomarina sp. The sequence goes on from NZ_DATGNR010000075.1 coordinate 5,260, forward strand.
TTTTTAATTATCAACCTATATAAATATCAATTTTAATGAAATATTTTACAGATAAACAGTCGTTTAACATGACTGGACTTTTTACGTTGTCTATCAGATTAGTTATTGGATGGACTTATTTTTCAGCCTTTTGGCGAAGACTAGTTTTAGAAAACAAATTAAACCCAGAAGAGGCAGGGTATATTGGCGAAAAATTTAATCACTTTTTACCTAACGCATTAGGAATTAAGCCACTTATTGAATATTTGGTTTCAAATCCGGAAACATTATGGTGGCACATGGTAGCCTTTACTATTATTGAAGGGATTGTAGGGCTTTTTATTATGTTCGGTTTGTTTACTCGCTTAATGAGTATTGGAGTTTTCTTTTTAGCAATGGGAATCTTATTGGGTTCTGGTTGGATTGGAACAACCTGCTTGGACGAATGGCAAATTGGCGTTTTAGGAATAGCTAGTGGTTTTGCTTTGTTTCTAAGCGGAAGCGGTTATTATTCCATGGATAAATTTTTTATGGATAGGAAATTTAAATTTACAGAAACAAAATGGTTCTCTTTCCTTGGTTCGGGAATCCTTCCTATAAGAAACCTAAAACAAATTGTTTTGATAGGAGCTTTAGGGATTTTTGCCTTGACTTTATACACCAATCAGTATTTCCATGGAGGTGTTTATGGAACTCTTCATAATAAATCTGTAAAACCTAAAATAGAACTTAGCAATGCATCTATAAAAGATAACAACTTACAGTTTGAAGTTTTTAGAGTAGAAGGCGCTGATGTTTATGGCTCTTTCTTAATAGGAATTCAGTTAATAGATAGCAATGGAAATATTGTTATGGAGAAAAATGGAGCTGATCTTTCAAAGTTTGAATTAAATAATATTAATAACTATTATGTGGCTAAGGTAAAACCAGGAAAACACAGTTTAATTATTCCTTTGGGGGCTAAAGCTATTTTAACTATCGATTTAAAAGGTGTTCAATATGCAAAAGACGAAACTTATAAATTGAAACTTATAGATATTAGTGGTGCAGAATGGGAAATTGAAATAGCAAAATAAAAGCCATTTCCTTAAGCACATTGTAGTAAACAACTAAAACTTCTCTAGAAACGTTCTGTTTTTAGGGAAGTTTTTTCTTTAAGAGTAACTTAAACGATTTTAAATAATAGTTGTTTTTTATTGAACGATATAGAGCTGCTACAAGTCGAGGAATCATTCAAAAACAATTTCCATGAAAAAAAACGTTAGAGTGTGGGATTATAAAACCAAATTTTTGATAAGTTTTACGTTGACTTCATGTTTTCCTTCAAAAGGAATCAGGTGTAAATTGTTTCCAAATAGTTCTTTCCCTCTTTTTGTTTCTTGAACAATGCGTTCTTCATTTAAAAATTCATCTTCTGTACCGTAAATCAGACTCACTTTTGCATTCAGAAAACTAAAATCGTTTGGGTTTAACTCCTTTGGAATACCTCCAGAATGTAAAACCAATTGAGAACAAACTAGTTTTCTTTTTGCTATGTAACGCATAGCTACACTTACTCCTTGTGAGTAACCTAAAACAATTAAATTTTTGTCGCTTGGCAAATTTTCCCTTTCAAATACAGCATCAAAATATCTCATGACATTTTCTGTTTCTTTAAGCGTATTTTCTTTTGTTAACCAGCAGGAACCAACATGTTTCTGTTTAGGAGCTAAGTAATATTTACTTTGGGCTTGAGGAGCAATTATGTAATTTTCATCGGGATTTAAACCTGTAAAATATCTTAAAAAATAACGGCTTAAAAACCCCATGCCATGGCATACAAACCATATATTTTGGGTTTTAGGTGTTAGTTTGTTTAAAGTAGAATAACTGTTGGTACTTGTATACGATATTTCTCTTTCTTCTAAATTCATTTTGTACTTTTACATTTCGATTTTAAAAATACATTATTTATATGCAATTATCTAAAGAAAGTGTGTTGGCAAAGGCTAATGCTGCTAGTAAAAACACTTTAATGGAAACCTTAAATATTGAAATGGTAGATTACGGTGAAGACTTCTTAGTAGCTAGAATGCCTGTTAATTCTAGAGTTTATCAACCAGACGGAGTTCTACATGGAGGAGCAACGGCTGCTTTAGCAGAAAGTGTTGGTAGCTTTGCTTCTCATATTTTTATCGATACCGAAAATAACTTTGTTCGTGGCTTAGAAATTACAGCAAACCATTTAAAAAGTGTTACTGAAGGCTATGTTTATGCCCGAGCTACTTTTTTACATAAGGGAAGGACTACGCAATTATTAGATATTAGAGTTACAGACGATAACGATAACCTAATTTCAATTTGTAGACTTTCAACCATTTCACTTCCAAAAAAGAAATAATGACTGCTGAAGAATTTTTTCAAAATATTCACCAAAATTTAAATAAACAATTACCCTTTGTAGTATACAGGAAACCAAATGAAGTTGAAGTAAAAGCAATCCTTCAGAATACGGATAAACTTTACATAACAGAAGATTATTCTGAAAAGGGATTTGTTATGGCGCCATTTGATTCCACAAGAAATTCTATTTTAATTCCGTTTGAAGATTCACTTTCATTAACATGCCACTCTGTTAATTTAGGAGAAGCTTTTGAATCTAGTAATAAAGTAGATCTAATGGATTTTGATTGTCCTAAAACTGATGTTCAAAAGAATTTTCATGTAGATCTTGTAAAAACCGGTATTGAAGCAATAAAAGACGCACAATTTGCTAAAGTTGTTTTGTCTAGACGAGAGCTTTTTGAATTGGAAGAGGTAAATCCCTTAGCAACTTTTAAAAGTTTACTTCAAAATTACCCTACAGCATTTGTTTATTGCTGGTTTCACCCAAAAGTGGGGCTGTGGCTGGGCGCCACACCTGAAAACTTAATAAGCACCGAAGGTTCTCGATTTAAAACTATGGCTTTAGCGGGTACTCAAAAATATGAAGGAACAGAAAATGTAGTTTGGCAAAACAAAGAGAAAGAGGAGCAACAATTTGTAACAGATTTTATTCTACAAAGTGTGGAGGAAACAACGGAAAGGATTCAAGTATCAGAAGTTAAAACGGTTAAAGCTGGTAATCTACTTCATTTACAAACCAATATTGCAGGAGTTTTAAACTTTAAGAATTCAAGTTTTAAAGAATTACTCGATAAGTTACATCCAACACCTGCTGTTTGTGGTATGCCTAAAGAAGCTTCGAAGCAGTTCATTTTAAATAAGGAAAATTACAACAGGGAATTTTACACAGGCTTTTTAGGAGAATTAAATCTACAAGAGAAAACAACTAGAAATACCAATAGAAGAAATGTAGAAAACAATGCATACGCATCTGTAAAAAATATTTCAAACTTATATGTAAATCTGCGTTGCATGCAAATTTTAGATAAAAAAGCACTCATATATGTGGGTGGAGGTGTTACAAAAGACTCCAACCCAGAAGCCGAATGGAAAGAAACTCAAGCCAAAGCTTTGGTCATGAAAAAGGTGCTGCAATAATTTTATATCATTAGGCTATTTGTTACATTTACATTCAGAATTTTCCAAAATGTTATATTCAAAAAATCCTCTGGCTCAAACTGTTATTCAGTTGTGTAAAGCCAAAAATATTCAACACATTGTAATTTCACCAGGTAGTAGAAATGCGCCTCTAACTATTGGTTTTACTAGCGATCCTTTTTTTACTTGTTACAGTATTGTGGATGAGCGTAGCGCTGGTTTTTTTGCATTGGGAATTGCGCAACAAACAGAAGATCCTGTAGCCCTTGTTTGTACTTCAGGGAGTGCCCTGTTAAATTACTATCCGGCTATTTCCGAGGCGTTTTATAGCGATATTCCTTTAGTGGTTTTGTCGGCTGATAGACCGAAGTATCTAATAGGAATTGGAGATGGACAAACAATCAATCAAAAGGATGTGTTTGCCAATCATATTTTGTTTTCAGCCAATTTGAATTTGAATCATGAACATGGTCCCAGAAAAACATCAGAATCTGAGCCTGCACTTATTAGATCTATCGAAAATAAACTGGAGCGTATGTTAGGTGTTAAACAGGAACTAGACGATGAAAACGAAACCAAGATTAATACAGCTATAAATAAGGCTATTTTATCCAAAGGACCGGTTCATATTAATATTCCTTTTGAAGAACCGCTTTACGAAACCACAGATAGTCTTTTAGTAAATCCAAAGATTATTGACATAGAAAAGAAAAAGAAAAAAATTGACGATTTCTTTATTCAAGAATGTTACGACGATTGGAATAGCTATGCCAAAAAAATGATTTTGATAGGTGCTAATAAACCCAATCAAATTGAACAGAAAATTCTAGAAGAATTAGCTAAAGATGGAAGTGTAGTAGTATTTACAGAAACGACGTCTAATATTCATAATAAGCAGTTTTTTAACAGCATTGATAAGCTTATTGCGCCACTTACCGATGAGGAATTTGCAAAGCTACAACCTGATGTTTTAGTAACATTTGGAGGATTGATTGTGTCTAAAAAAATTAAAGTTTTCCTGCGAAAATTTCAACCAAAACACCATTGGCATATAGATAGAAAAACGGCAAACGATACGTTTTTCTGTTTAGATAAACATATAGAAGCCACTCCAAACGAGTTTTTTAATTCACTTTTACCAAGACTGACACACTCGGTTAAAAGCGATTATTGTTCTTTTTGGAGCGAAATAAAGACGCGAAGAGAAGAAAAGCACTTGGAATATGTCGAAACCATTCCATTTAGCGATTTCAAGGTTTTTGATGAGGTGCTAAATAAACTTCCAGAAAACATAATACTGCAATTAGGAAACAGCTCGGCAATTAGATACTCACAGCTTTTTAATTTAAACAAAAATATACCAGTTTATTGTAATCGAGGAACAAGCGGAATAGACGGTAGTACAAGTACAGCCATTGGTTGCTCCAAAGCAAGTAAAAAACAAACGGTTTTAATAACAGGGGATTTAAGTTTCTTTTACGATAGCAATGCATTGTGGAACAACTATATTCCAAATAATTTCAGAATTATTCTTGTAAATAATCAAGGGGGAGGAATTTTTAGAATTCTACCTGGAGAGAAGGATACTAAAAAATTCGAAACATATTTTGAAACCACGCATAATCTTTCAGCAAAACATCTTTGTAAAATGTACGAGTTAGATTATGCCACAGCAGCAACAGAAAAACAATTAAAAAACCATTTGAAAACTTTTTTTGATGAGTCTAATGAACCAAAGTTGCTAGAAATATTCACACCTCGAACCGTTAATGACAAAGTGTTATTAGATTATTTTAAGTTTATAAAATAAGGGGCAAATAGGTGATGATTTATCAGGACGAAATCTTTTTTAAGAGAAACAGCTTGAAAAACTTAAATTTGACCGGATATCTATAAGAATTCAGTTTTAAATACTTAAAAATTGTTTATATTTAGAGTTGAATTATTATTAATCTAAAAAATTAAATAAAACATGGGAAAAAGAGATGAATTAATTGCAAAGTATGCTACAGATTTAAAAGAAAAATGTGGTGTTACTCCAAATATGGATTTATTAACTAAAGTCACTATTGGTTGTGGACCATCAATTTATAACGCTGATGCATCAACTGTTTCTGGCTCAGATCCATCAGAGTTAGCTACGGTTAAAAATAATTTTTTAATAAAAAAATTAGGATTAAAAGACGGTCCAGAATTAGATAAAGGTATTCAAGCCGTTATGGATAAATACGGACAATCAAATAGAAATAAATATAGAGCAGTGGTTTATTATTTACTAACCCTACACTTTAAAAAGGAATCAGTATACAAATAATCTGATTTTTTTATATTCAAGCGTTATAATTCAAGTATTAGAATTGTAACGCTTTTTTTATTTCTAATAGCTAATATTATTACCTTTACAGCATGATAAATTTAGGAGAATACAATACCTTAGAAATACTTCGAGAATCTGAACAAGGAGCATATTTGGCAGATGAAGAAGGGAACGAAGTTTTGTTACCAAATAGATACGTTCCAGAATCATTTAAAATTTGGGATAAAATTGAAGTGTTTGTTTACTTGGATAACGAAGAACGATTAGTTGCAGTAACAGACAAACCATATATAAAGAAAGGCGATTTTGCCTTATTACGATGCAATGCAGTTACAGAACATGGCGCATTTTTAGATTGGGGCATGTTAAAGGAATTATTTTGCCCGTTTGGAGAGCAAGCCTTTAAAATGAAAAAAGGAGGATGGTATTTTGTTTACTGTTTTCTGGACGAAAAAACCAATAGACTAGTAGCATCTAGTAAAACCAATCAGTTTTTAGATAATAGAGAACTAACTGTTAGTGAGTTTGAGGAAGTAGATTTGATTGTTTCTCACCCTTCAGATATTGGTATGAATGTTATTATCAATAAAAAGCATTTAGGACTTATTTTTAACGACGACATTTTTCAAGATTTGAGTGTTGGAGATAGACTAAAAGGTTATGTAAAAAAAATCAGACCTGGTAATAAAATCGATGTGGTTTTAGGGCAGATTGGATACAGAAATATCGAACCAAATGCCGATGCTATCATGATGGAACTTCGTGATAATGATGGATATTTAAAGTTGACAGATAAATCGGATCCCGAAGACATTAAGCAAATACTTCAAATGAGTAAAAAAAGCTTTAAAAAAGCAGTTGGATCTTTATACAAGCAAAAGCTTATTGAAATTAAAGACGACGGAATTTATTTGATATAAAGGGAAATTTCATATTAAAAGAAAAACAAAACATGAGTGAAATAAACTGGACAACAGCCAAAGAATACGAAGATATTACCTACAAGAAATGCAACGGGGTTGCAAGAATTGCATTTAACAGACCAGATGTTCGAAATGCTTTCAGACCAAAAACAACCAAAGAATTATATGATGCCTTTTATGACGCAAGTGAAGATGTAAACATAGGAGTTGTTTTACTTTCAGCCGAGGGGCCTTCCTCTAAAGATGGAGTGTATTCCTTCTGTTCAGGGGGCGATCAAAAGGCTAGAGGTCATCAAGGTTATGTAGGTGAAGATGGTTACCACAGATTGAATATTTTAGAAGTACAACGTCTTATTCGTTTTATGCCTAAAGCAGTTATTGCCGTGGTCCCAGGATGGGCAGTAGGTGGTGGACATAGTTTGCATGTGGTTTGCGATTTAACTTTAGCTAGTAAAGAACATGCCATTTTTAAACAAACAGATGCCGATGTTACAAGTTTTGATGGTGGATATGGCTCTGCATACTTAGCGAAAATGGTTGGACAGAAAAAAGCTCGTGAAATATTTTTCTTAGGAAGAAATTATTCCGCACAAGAAGCTTTTGATATGGGAATGGTAAATGCTGTAATTCCTCATGAAGAACTAGAAAATACAGCCTATGAATGGGCTCAGGAAATATTAGCAAAGTCACCAACATCTATTAAAATGCTGAAATTTGCTATGAATTTAACAGATGATGGTATGGTTGGTCAACAGGTTTTTGCTGGTGAAGCAACTAGATTGGCATATATGACGGACGAAGCCAAGGAAGGTCGTGATGCCTTTTTAGAAAAACGTAAGCCTAATTTTCCTAAAAAATGGATTCCTTAAATCGAAACCAGACTAAAATCTTTTTATGTCTATAAAAATTAAAACCTGGCTTTCTGCCTTTAGGTTAAGAACCTTACCATTATCTGTTTCAGGAATTATTGTAGCGGCTAGTTTAGCTGCTTACAATGGAGTTTTTGATTGGATGGTGTTTGTTTTTGCTCTTTTAACCACGCTCAGTTTGCAAATATTATCAAATTTAGCAAACGATTATGGCGATGGAATAAAAGGCACTGATAATCATGAAAGAGTTGGTCCAAAGCGTGCTATTCAAAGTGGTGAAATTACACCAGAAAAAATGTTTAGCGCTATAAAAATCAATATACTAATTACCATTGGATTGGCATTATTATTAATCCTGTCAGCTTTCGGAGCAAAGCATTTTCTCTTAGGAATAATGTTTTTCGGAATTGGATTATTATCTATTTATGCGGCTGTAAAATATACGGTTGGGAGCAATGCATATGGATATAAGGGGTTAGGTGATTTGTTTGTATTTGTGTTTTTTGGATTGGTCAGTGTTATTGGTGGATATGTTTTATTTTCAAAACAAATAGACCATATTGTGTTTCTTCCTGCTTGCACTATAGGCTTGTTAAGTGTAGCTGTGCTTAATTTAAATAATTTACGTGATGTTATTTCCGATAGGAATGCAAATAAAAACACGCTTATTGTTAAAATGGGTTTTGAGAATGGAAAAATATACCATTATATTTTAGTAGGTACTGCTATTGTATTATCGGCTTTATTTGGAATTCTTTATTATACATCCATCTTTAATTTAATTTTTGTTTTGGCGTACATACCATTAATTAAACATTTAATTATGGTTAAGAAAAATACAGTGCCAAAACTTTTAGACCCAGAATTAAAAAAATTGGCCTTATCTACTTTTGTCTTGTCCGTTTTATTGGCAATAGGACATTTATTATAAGGTTTATTAAGTTTAAAACAGGTGTAACAGCTTGTTTTTCAGCAAAATATGTCTTATCTTTGATGTGTTGATAGCTCAATATCAATACAATGGAGCATTTAAAATAGCTTCATAATTAAGGGAAGGAAAAACTCAAGCAAATTTTTGAAATTTGTTTGAGTTTTTTTGTAATTTCCATTCGTAAAAAACCTTAATAAAACCTCTTGAAATGAAAATCACTTTTTACGGACATGCTAGTTTAGGAATTGAAGTTAATGATGTTCATATTTTAATCGACCCGTTTATTTCGGCTAATGAAAAAGCATCTCATATAGATATAAATGCATTAAAGGCAGATTATATTTTATTGACTCATGCTCATCAAGATCATATTTTAGATGTAGAGGTTATTGCAAAACGAACAGATGCGGTAATTGTATCCAACTTTGAAATTGTTACTTACTTTCAAAATAAAGGTTTGGAAGGACATCCAATGAACTTAGGAGGTAGTTGGGATTTTGAATTTGGAAATGTAAAATATGTTAACGCCATTCATACATCCTCCTTTCCAGATGGAAGCTATGGAGGTCAACCTGGTGGATTTGTAATTGAAGGCGAAAGAAAAAATATTTACATAGCCGGAGATACAGCCCTTACAATGGATATGAAACTCATTCCTCTTCAAATTAAATTGGACTTAGCTGTTTTACCTATTGGAGATAATTTTACTATGGGAATAGAAGATGCTATTCTAGCTAGTGATTTTATTCAATGTGATAAAATTTTAGGATATCATTACGATACTTTCGGATATATAGAAATAGATCATGAAGAAGCTAAACGAAAATTCTTCGATAAAAATAAGGATTTGATGCTATTGGAAATAGGAGAGAGTATTGAGTTGTAATACGGGTTTACCTAAGTAATATATAGTTATTTAACAGTGCTTTTCAATACAAGCTTATGCAGAAGTTTTGGAAAAAAACGTTTTATGTATACGCCTAAAACTTCCTTTTTACCAATATAAGCTTCAAATTTTTCCTTTTCAATTGCTTTTATCATGCGTTTTGAAAATTCATATACTGTGAGTCCGTTTTCAGTAGCTTCATCTTGGTAATCTTGTTTAGACCCGTCTCCAATTAAAGAGTTTATTGCAATATTTGTGTTTATAAAACCTGGACAAATCATAGTTACTTTTATGTTGTCTTTATCGTGTTCTAATCTCAAGGCATCAAAAAAGCCATGTAAGGCATGTTTTGCTCCACAGTAAGCAGATCGGTAAGGAGAAGAAAACTTCCCCATAAGACTCGTAACTGTTACATAATGTCCGTTTTGGTTTTTAATAAAATGAGGTAATAAGGCTTTGCTCAAGGCTACCGTTCCTAAATAGTCAATATCCATTAATTGTTTGTCTACAGAAATAGCTGTGTCAATTATTAAAGAACGCTGGCTAATACCCCCATTATTAATTAATATATCTATTCGACCAAAAAGTTTTAAGGCATCCTCTGTTACACTTGTCATATTGGCATAATGTTCCAAATCGAAAGCAAGGACTTTTATGTTATCAGGATTATGGCAGGCATGTTTTACTTCAAGTAATTTTTCCACCCTTCTAGAGGAGAGTATTAATTTACAATCTTGTTTAGCTAATTCAGTAGCTAAACCTTTTCCTATTCCACTGGAAGCACCAGTTATCCAAACAACTTTGTTTTTAAACGTCATGCTATTGTGTTTTCGTTTTTAGTATGAATTGAAGGCTGTTGGTTTTTTATTTTAGAAAGTGTCTTTAAATTAGCATTAAGCCATTCTTCACGTAAATCATCACTTAGTTTTCCAGTGCCATCATGTTTCCAGCCAGGAGATTTTATAAAATATTTTAATTTATTTAATAAGCTAGTTTTACTAGTAAATACATCTTTTAACATGTGATACCATTCTAAATATGCAACTTTAACAGGATTGAAGGTGTTAATATTTTCTACCAAACCATAAACAACTTTTTCTTCATCTAACTCAGCTTGAAAAGTGCCAAAAAGTTTATCCCAAATAATTAAAATACCAGCGTGATTTCTATCTAAGTAAATAGGATTACTTCCATGATGGACTCTGTGGTGTGAAGGTGTGTTAAAAACAGCTTCAAACCACTTAGGAAGCTTTTTAATAGTTTCGGTATGAATCCAAAATTGGTAAAGTAAGCTAACAGACATTTGTAATAAAATCATGGCAGGATGAAACCCAAGGATGGGCAACCATAACCAAAATATAAATGTATAAAAATTCCCAGACCAAGTTTGTCTTAATGCAGTACTTAAATTGTAATGTTTTGAAGAATGATGTACTACGTGCGAAGCCCAAAATAACCTGCATTCATGCGAAATTCTATGAAACCAATAATAAGATATGTCGTCGGCAAAAAATATTAAAACAAAACTCCACCAAGCAATAGGAATAGTAAATAATCTAAAGTTTTCGTAAACAAAATAGAATGCTAATAAAACAAATCCCTTGCTAACCAATCCTATAAAAACATTGCCTAAGCCCATAACAATGGAGGTAAAAGAATCCTTGATTTCGTAGGTGTTAATTTTCTGCCTGTTCGTAATATATAACTCTAAAAGCATGAAAATTGCAAAAAACGGAATCGCAAAATGAATAAGATTCGGAAATACAGGCATGATTATTAAATGTATTAGGTGATCTAATGTACAAAATATTTTGACTATTTTTGAACATACTATGAAAGCAAACTATCAGAAATATATTTTAAATTTTAAACAAGCAAGTGGCACTTCTAGAGGTGTTTTGAAAACTAAGGAAACTTGGTTTATAATACTTGAAAAAGACGGAAAAATAGGAGTGGGAGAGTGCGGTTTATTCCGAGGTTTGAGTGCAGACGATGTATCACATTATGAAGATATTTTAAAATGGACCTGTTTAAATATTCATTTAGGCTTGCAAGTTTTATTAGATGAGCTCTATAAGTTTCCAAGTATTCAATTTGGTCTGGAAACAGCTTTTGCTTCATTTAATAGCGATGACCGTTTTAATATTTTTCCATCAGAATTTACTCAAGGAGCAGATGCTATTCCTATAAATGGATTGATTTGGATGGGCTCAGAATCCTTCATGAAAGAACAGATAAAAGATAAAATCCAAGCAGGCTTTTCATGTATAAAAATGAAAATTGGAGCTATCGATTTTCAAACTGAGTTGGATCTTTTAAAATCTATAAGAAAAGAATTTACTTCTAAAGACATTGAATTGCGTGTAGATGCCAATGGTGCATTTCCTCCATCAGAAGCATTAGAGAAATTAAAAACACTTTCAGAGTTTGACATTCATTCTATAGAACAACCAATAAAACAAGGTCAAATTGAAGAAATGGCAAATTTGTGTGAAAAAACACCTTTAGCAATTGCTTTAGATGAAGAATTGATTGGCATTTTTTCAAAAGAAAAAAAGAAGACCTTACTCCAAACCATAAAACCACAATATATAATTTTAAAACCTAGTTTAGTTGGTGGTTATGCCGGAAGTCAGGAGTGGATCGACTTAGCAGAAAATCAGAATGCTGGTTGGTGGATTACAAGTGCTTTAGAAAGTAATGTAGGCTTGAATGCTATTGCACAATGGACTTACATCTTGAAAAGCACGATGCCACAAGGCCTTGGAACGGGGAGCTTATTTACCAATAATTTTGCATCTCCTTTACAAGTAAAAAATGGTACATTGCAATATCAAAAAAATAAAAACTGGAATTTTAATTTATAATCTATGTATATAGCACAAGCTTTTAATGCGTTACACGACTGGTGGCGATATTTGGTAGGAACTATTTTAATTTTTATTGCCGTTGTAATTGGGCAAATTCCATTTACAGTAGCCGTGTTTATGAAGGCTATGAGTGATGGAGAAAGCATTTTTGGTTTAGATGAAACCAAAATGATGACCATGCTAGAGCCCAATTTAAACTTGTTTTTGATGTTACTATCATTTGCCATTGGATTAGTAGGACTGTTTTTGGTAGTAAAACTTATTCATCAACAAAGTATTACGTCTTTAACAACAGCCAGACCTAAGATTGACTGGAAAAGAATTTGGTTTGCTTTTATCCTTTGGGGCGTTATTAGTTCTGGATTTATTCTATTTGATTATTTTTTAACTCCTGAAGATTATCAAGTTAATTTTAAAATGCAGCCTTTCATTATTTTATGTGTTATTGCTGTTGTTTTAGTTCCCTTGCAAACCAGTTTTGAGGAATACCTGTTTAGAGGTTATTTAATGCAAGGTATAGGGGTTTTAGCAAAGAATAAATGGGTTCCATTATTAACTACTTCGGTTGTTTTTGGAATGTTGCACATTGCCAATCCAGAAGTAGATAAATTAGGCTACGTAATTATGGTCTATTATATAGGTACAGGTTTATTTTTAGGAATTATGACCTTAATGGATGAAGGTATGGAGTTAGCATTGGGGTTTCATGCGGCCAATAACTTGTTTACAGCCCTATTGGTTACGGCTGATTGGACTGCTTTTCAAACCCATTCAGTATTAAAGGATATGTCTGAACCTACTTCAGCAAGTTTTACTGAAATATTCATGCCGGTTTTTATAGTGTTTCCTTTGTTGTTGTTCATTTTTTCTAAAAAATACAATTGGACTAATTGGAAAGATAAATTGTTTGGTACCGTTGAAGCCCCTCTTATTGAAAACACGGTAAATAAAACAGTTTTTGAACAATCAGTAATGGAAGAAAATAACAACCGAGAATAGAAGTTATGATTCCTAATTACGATAAAGTACACAACAGATTTAAATTAAATAATAAAAGCTATACTCGCGAGGAGTTAAATGAAGTTGCTTATAGTTTTATAAAAGAAGGAAAACCATTTCAAAAGGTTTTAGGCGATTTTCTAGCTGATTGGTTGGATCCAAAAGATTATATAAAAACCAAAACTTCAGGCACTACTGGAAAGCCAAAAGTTATAAAAATAAAAAAGCAAGCTATGGTTTATTCAGCTATAGCAACAGGAAATTATTTTGGTTTAAAACCTGGCGATAGAGCGTTGCATTGTTTGCCTACTGAATTTATTGCAGGAAAAATGATGTTAGTTCGGGCTATTATTTTAGGGTTACAATTAGATGTTGTAGAACCGGGAACTGTCTTAAGTTTTAGCTCTAAAAAGCATTACAGTTTTGGAGCTATGGTTCCAATGCAAGTGCAGTTTAACTTAAAAAAGCTAACACATATTAATAAGCTGATTGTTGGTGGAGCTCCTATGTCATCTGAACTCATTGAGAAATTACAAGGATTACCAACAAAAGTTTATGCTACTTATGGCATGACAGAAACTATTACACATATTGCTGTTAAGAAGTTAAATAATTATGAAACTGATCAGGTAAATAACGCCTATTACCAAACGCTTCCAAACATTAAAATTTCTCAAGACGAAAGAGACTGTTTGGTAATTGAAGCACCACAGCTTACTAAGGATAAAATTATTACTAATGATGTGGTTAAATTGCATTCAGAAACCTCTTTTGAATGGTTAGGAAGAATAGACAATGTGATAAATTCTGGAGGGATTAAGTTTTATCCAGAACAAATAGAGGAAAAATTAAAAGGGAAGATTCCTAATCGATTTTTTATAGCTGCAGAAGAAGATAGTAAATTAGGTGAGAAGTTAATTCTTGTTTTAGAAGGAGATAACAATCAGTTACCAACTTCGGTATTTGATTATCTAGATACTTACGAAAGACCAAAAGTAGTTTATGCCGTACCCAAATTTCACGAAACTACTTCGGGTAAAATTCAGCGATTAAAAACAATAGCTAGCATTAAAAAATAAAATTACTGTTGCATTTTAAAATAGTAATCTGCCGAGTGTTTTCCTGAACCGTAAAAAACAAAAAACGCACATGCTAATAAAGTAAAACTAGCTAGTATGAAATTAAGCGCAATAAATTCTCCCATAAAATTGATGAGAATGGCACCAATTAAAATTGGAATTTGAACAATTATAGCCCATCTAGTCAATAAGCCAAAAGTTATCAAAATTCCGCCAACTAAATGTGCAGAAGCTACATAATGAGCCAAAATCATACTTCCTGCATACGTATTCAAAGGCTTGATTAATTCCACTAGGAGTTCTGTATTAGACACAAAATGGACGCCTTTCATAAATAGAAAAACGCCCAATGCTATTCTTAAAACATCTAATGGGTAATAGGAATGTTCGTTAGCCCATTTGTTTAATGTTTTTATTGTTCCCATGACTGAAGTGTTTGATGTACAGTCATTAAGGTACGAAATTTTGTCGTATAATGAAAGCTTAAACCTGAATAACTCCCAAGTTAAATTTTTTCTCAATAGGAGCGTGGTTAGCTGCTTCAATTCCCATACTTATCCATTTTCTAGACTCTAATGGGTCTATTATGGCATCTGTCCAAATTCTAGATGCTGCATAATAAGGAGACACTTGTTTGTCGTATCTGTCTTTTATTTTATTGAATAATTCGTCTTCTTTTTCTTTGGTAATTACTTCGCCTTTCTTTTTTAATGAAGCTGTTTCAATTTGCAGTAACACTTTTGCAGCACTATTTCCACTCATTACAGCTAATTCGGCACTTGGCCAAGCTACTATCAGTCTAGGATCGTAGGCTTTTCCGCACATGGCGTAATTTCCAGCTCCATAACTATTTCCAAGAATAATGGTGAATTTAGGAACAACACTATTGCTTACGGCATTTACCATTTTAGCGCCATCTTTAATAATACCTCCATGTTCGCTTTTACTACCTACCATGAAACCTGTTACATCTTGTAAGAATACTAATGGAATCTTCTTTTGGTTGCAATTAGCAATAAATCTAGTGGCTTTATCTGCGCTATCGTTATAAATAACACCACCAAACTGCATTTCGCCTTGTTTGGTTTTTACTAGTTTTCTTTGGTTTGCAACAATTCCAACTGCCCAACCATCAATTCTAGCGTAGGCTGTAATTATTGTTTTTCCATATCCAGCCTTATATTCATCAAATTCAGAGTTATCTACTAAGCGCTTAATAATTTCATACATATCGTATTGGTCAGCACGTGATTTAGGGATAATTCCGTAAATATCTTCTTGTTTTTCTTTTGGTTTTTTTGATTCAGTTCGGTTAAATCCAGCTTT
The DNA here is from genome assembly GCF_035306605.1 of Xanthomarina sp. NCBI lineage: Bacteria > Pseudomonadati > Bacteroidota > Flavobacteriia > Flavobacteriales > Flavobacteriaceae > Xanthomarina > Xanthomarina sp. The sequence goes on from NZ_DATGNR010000075.1 coordinate 20,961, forward strand.
ATCAAAATCACCTATTTTATCCACTATGTTTTTAATTCTATCTAAAGCATCCTTATCATCTTTAGCTTTGTAATCGGTAACTCCAGATATTTCGCAATGGGTCGTTGCACCTCCAAGAGTTTCATTGTCAATAGACTCTCCAATAGCTGCTTTTACTAAATAACTTCCTGCTAAAAAGATACTTCCAGTTTTATCTACTATCATGGCTTCGTCGCTCATAATAGGTAAATAGGCACCTCCAGCTACACAACTTCCCATAACAGCAGCAATTTGTGTAATTCCTAAACTACTCATAATGGCGTTGTTTCTAAAGATACGTCCAAAATGTTCTTTGTCTGGAAAAATTTCATCTTGCATTGGTAAGTAAACTCCAGCTGAATCCACCAAATAAATAATAGGTAGCCTATTTTCTATAGCTATTTCTTGAGCACGTAAATTTTTCTTTCCAGTAATAGGGAACCATGCTCCAGCTTTAACGGTGGCATCGTTTGCAACAACCATACATTGCTTTCCTTGTATATAACCAATTTTAACTACCACACCACCAGATGGGCAACCTCCATGCTCTTCATACATGTCTTCACCAGCAAAGGCAGCAATTTCTATACTATCTCTCTTAGCATCTAAAAGGTAGTCTATTCGTTCTCGAGCTGTCATTTTACCTTTGGCATGATGTTTTTCAATATTCTTTTTTCCGCCTCCTAATTTTACTTGGGCAAAACGTTTTTTTAAATCTGAAACTAAAAGTTTATTGTGATCTTCGTTTTTGTTGAAGTTAATGTCCATAGAAATGTTTATTTGGGACGAATTTACAAAAGAAGAACATAGTTTAAAAGCGAATATTTTGTTAAATAATATTACATGGTAATAGTTGCCTAGGTAAATAAAATAATTTATTGTAAATTTGCCTCCTAGAAATAAAAATATATTTATGAAAAAGAATAAGATTATCTATTACGTAGCCACCGGTCTGTTAACTGTTTTGTTGTTGTTCTCAGCAGGTATGTATTTTTTTAATTATGATGAAGTAGCACAAATGTTTGTTAGCTTCGGATATCCAACTTATATTATTTACCCATACGCTGTGGCTAAACTATTAGGTTTAGCGGTAATTTGGAACCCTAATTTTAATACCATTAAAGAATGGGCTTACTCAGCTTTCTTTTTTGCCTTTATTTTGGCATTCTTTGCGCATTTCATGATTAATGACGGGGAGCATTTTTCGGCTTTACTGGCGTTGGTTTTATTAATAGTGTCTTATATTTATAGCAAAAAAACACAAAAATAGTATGAAGAAAATTATAGCATTGGCAGGTAGTAATAGTAAGAAATCAATGAATAAAAAATTAGCAACTTATGCAGCTTCTTTGGTAGAAGACGTAGAAGTGAAAATTTTAGATTTAAATGATTTTGATGTTCCGTTATTTGGTGTCGACTTAGAAGCTGAAATGGGACATCCAGAAAATGCTAAAAAGCTTTTTGAAGAAATTAAAAATTCAGATGGAATAATTCTTTCGTTAGCCGAACATAACGGTGCTTACACTGCAGTTTTTAAGAATTTATTCGATTGGATGTCTCGAATTAATTCAAAAACATTTCACAAGAAGCCCATGTTGTTAATGGCTGCATCGCCAGGAGGTAGAGGTGGAGCTTCTGTTTTAGCTATGGCTAAAGATAGGTTTCGTTTTCATGACGGAAATATAGTAGCAGAATATTCATTACCATTTTTTGCAGATAATTTCTCAGAGGGAAAAATAACTAATGAAGAGTTAAACTATAAACTTCTGGAGGAAGTTAAACGTTTTAAAGAAAGTGTTTTTGCTTTGCAAATACAACATACAGAAACAGGAAAAGAAGGAAAGTTCTATATAGAAATTGATGGTGTTCAGGTAGCTGAAATGACGTATAAGTATTTAGATACTAACAAAATTGATATAAATCATACTGAAGTAGATCCTTCTTTAAAGGGGCAAGGAATTGGATATAAACTTATTGAAAAAGCAGTTGCATTTATGCAAGCAAAAGACTTAAAAGCTGCACCTTCATGTTCATACGCAGCCGCTGTATTTAATAAAAAAGAGGAGTACGCCGAAAGGTTAGCTTAAACTTAAAATTATGGGAGATATTTCTAAAGACATACAATCTACCTTTCCAAGTAATAAAGTAAAAACAATGATTAACATTCTGTTTACTTCAAATTGGATAAGTAGTTATCAAAACTCTTTTTTTAAACCATTCAATATTTCAGCACAACAGTACAATATTTTAAGAATATTAAAAGGAGCTGGAAAGCCGTTAAAGGTTCAAACTATTAAAGAGCGAATGATAGAAAGATCCCCAAACCTTACCCGATTAATGGATAAGTTGTATGCTAAAGATTTTATTGAACGCACACCTTGCTCGACCGATAGACGAGTAGTACATATAGAAATCACGAAACAAGGATTGGATTTACTTGAAGATATTTCTAAGGCAGATCAGCAAGATTTACTTAAAAACTTAACCGAAGAGGAAGTGATTCAATTGAGTAACTTATTAGATAAATTAAGATTTTGAAAACAATAGTACATAAAGCAGATAGTAGAGGTTTTGCAAATCATGGATGGTTACAAGCCAATCATTCGTTTAGTTTTGCAAGCTATTTCGATAATGATAAAATTCATTTTGGGGCTTTACGTGTTTTAAACGACGATATTATTGCGCCAAAAATGGGGTTTGGAAATCACCCACACGAGAATATGGAAATTATTACCATTCCGTTAAGCGGTGTTTTGAAGCATCGTGACAACATGCAACAAGATTGGCAAGAAGTTTTGCCAGGTGAAGTGCAAGTTATGAGTGCTGGAACTGGTGTGGAACATTCAGAAATAAATGGGTCGGAAAATACTCATTTGAGTCTATTTCAAATTTGGATAATTCCTAATAAACAGAGTGTAAAACCACGTTATGAACAAAAGGCCTTTCCAGAAGCAGATAGGAAAAATAAACTTCAAACCTTAGTAACTTCTATAGATGAACAACATGAGGGAAGTTTAAAAATTCATCAAGATGCTATTGTTGCAAGAATTGATTTAGACAAAGGACAGACTTTCGATTACACCTTAAAAAGTGGAAATCATGGTGTTTATATTATGAATATATTCGGAAATGTAACTATTGAAAACGAAATTTTAGAAAGTAGGGATGCTATTGGTGTATCGGAAACAGATGCTATAACCATCAAAGCAAACGATGAATCCGGATTGCTTTTACTTGAAGTTCCGATGATTTAATGACTAATCTTTCAAATTATCAAAAAACACCTCTAGGGGTGTTTTTATTGTTTTAAATCACGATATTTGCTTTCTACTAATTATAAAATTACAGATATATGGCAATGAATAAAAATACGGTTTTAGCTTGGGCTACGTGGGTAATGATTTTTGTAGGTCTGGCATTAATAGCTCTTGGAGCTTTTAGATACGATGATGTTGCAGGTTGGGGATTTGCAGCCGTTGGAATCGGTTTTTTTGCAGTGGCTTGGGTGTTTAACGCCTTAAAGGGTCGTGTGTAAATTATTCACCAATAAATTTTTAATTGGAAGTTCAAACCAATTAACTTATTAACTCAATAACAATTATCTATTAATATGAGCGACGATAAAAAAGTAATTTTCTCGATGTCTGGTTTAACCAAGACCTATCAGAGCGCAAATACACCTGTTTTAAAGAATATTTACTTAAGCTTCTTTTACGGTGCAAAAATTGGAATTCTAGGACTAAATGGTTCTGGTAAATCTACTTTATTAAAAATTATAGCCGGAATTGATAAAAATTATCAAGGAGATGTAGTATTTTCTCCTGGTTATACCGTTGGTTATCTAGAACAAGAACCACAATTAGACGAAACCAAAACCGTTATGGAAATTGTAAAAGAAGGAGCGGCAGAAACTGTTGCTATTCTTGAAGAATACAATAAAATAAACGACATGTTTGGTCTTGAAGAAGTTTATAGCGATCCAGATAAAATGGAAAAGCTAATGAACAGACAAGCAGTTTTACAAGATCAAATTGATGCTTCGGATGCATGGGAACTAGATACTAAGTTAGAAATAGCCATGGATGCATTAAGAACTCCAGATGGCGATAAAAAGATTAGTGTACTTTCTGGTGGTGAAAAACGTCGTGTAGCATTATGTAGATTGCTTTTACAAGAGCCAGATGTATTATTACTGGATGAGCCTACCAACCACTTGGATGCTGAGTCGGTACATTGGTTAGAACATCATTTAGCTCAATATAAAGGAACTGTTATTGCTGTAACCCACGATAGGTATTTCTTAGATAATGTTGCAGGTTGGATTTTAGAGCTGGATAGAGGAGAAGGAATTCCTTGGAAAGGAAATTACTCTTCTTGGTTAGATCAAAAGTCTAAACGTATGGCTCAAGAAGGAAAAACTGCTTCTAAGCGTCAGAAAACCTTAGAACGAGAGTTAGAATGGGTACGTCAAGGTGCTAAAGGAAGACAAACCAAACAAAAGGCACGTTTAAAGAACTACGATAAATTATTAAGTCAAGACCAAAAACAGTTAGACGAAAAACTGGAAATCTATATTCCAAACGGACCTCGTTTAGGAACCAATGTTATTGAAGCCGTTGGCGTAAGTAAAGGGTATGACGATAAATTATTATACGATAACTTAAATTTTAATTTACCACAAGCTGGAATTGTTGGAATTATTGGTCCTAACGGAGCTGGTAAAACCACCATTTTCAGAATGATTATGGGTGAAGAAACCCCAGATAAAGGCGAATTTAAAGTAGGTGAAACAGCTAAAATAGCATACGTAGATCAAACCCACTCTAATATTGATCCAAATAAAACTATCTGGCAAAACTTTAGCGATGAGCAAGAGTTGATTATGATGGGAGGTAAGCAGGTTAATTCTCGTGCCTACTTAAGTAGATTTAACTTTAGTGGAAGCGAACAGAACAAAAAAGTAAGCATGCTTTCAGGTGGAGAAAGAAACAGATTGCATCTTGCCATGACACTTAAAGAAGAAGGAAACGTTTTGTTATTGGATGAGCCTACAAACGACTTAGATGTAAACACCTTAAGAGCTTTAGAAGAAGGTCTTGAAAACTTTGCTGGTTGTGCCGTAGTAATATCGCATGATAGATGGTTTTTAGATAGAATTTGTACGCATATTTTAGCGTTTGAAGGTAACTCTGAAGTATACTTCTTTGAAGGTAGTTTTAGTGATTATGAAGAAAACAAGAAACAACGTCTTGGCGGAGATTTAATGCCAAAGCGAATTAAATATAGAAAATTAGTAAGATAATTTTTTAAATAGAAGAATAAAAAAAACGCCTCGAATTACGGGCGTTTTTTTATTTATATAATTTCCAATTTATTAACTGTCTTCGTATAAGTGACTTTCAGTAAAATCTTTATAAGTTTTTGTGTTTTCGTCTAAATCAGAGTTATAAGTCTGGCTCAATTTATGGCTTTCTTTTTCTAATAGATAGGATTTTCTCCATCCTAAAATCAATAATACCAAGAAAACAACAACAGCAACAAACAAGGCTATAACAACGCTAGTTTGTCCCATTAACGGAATGGTTAGGACCTTTGGGAAGGCGGTGAATTCTAACATTTAGGTACTCGATTTAATTAATAGCTACTCAAAGATAAGCTTTTTTTTTAACTAAGCTACTAGTTCCTAAATGACTATAACTATTTGTACCAATCTAATTGCACGACTTCTATATCCTTGTTTCCTTCAGTTACCATACTTTTAAATTTTTCTACGTCACTAAAACCTTCTGTTCCTTTGTAATGATATGGATATACTTTTTTAGGCTTAAAGTCTAAAACAGCACTTGCAGCACTTTCAACAGTCATGGTATAAGGTAAATTCATACATACAAAAGCTATGTCAATATCGGTTAATTGTCTCATTTCAGGAATATCTTCTGTGTCACCTGAGATATAAATGCGTTGTCCACCAAGTTCAACTATATAACCATTACCGCGACCTTTTGGGTGGAATTCTAGCGCTTCTTCTCGTAAATTATACATAGGTACCGAATAAACAACTACATCTAAACCTGCTTTAGTATAGTCTACTTTTGCATTGTTTCTAACTGCAAATAAATTATACTGTAAAGCCTCTGGTATTTTAATAGCTACATCTGGCGGAGTAATAGGCTGAGCTGTATCTGTCATGATTCCTTCAAAAGTTTCTAAATCAAAGTGATCTTCATGGATATCGGTAATTAAAACAACACTCGGTTTTTTTTCGTTTTTATATAATTCAGGACCACCAACAGGGTCTACATAAATTACAATATCTTCATACTCTAAAATAAAACTCGCATGATTTATAGGTTTGACTATAATTTCTGGTTGAGGCTCTTTTTCTTTTAATAAAGTTTTATCTATTTCAGTTTTCGGAGTACTATTAATAGTGTTCTCCTTATTCTTTTCTTTGCATCCAAATGAAAGTAAAGTAATAAGAGTTAAAATTAGAAATGATTTGTTCATATAAATTGTGTTTTTTATGATATAAAGTTTGTAATTATAATAGAACTAACTAAATCTCGTAATTAATTCTTCAACGACTAATTCAATTTTTCTACTGTTAGCTTCCTGTTCGAGCCTGAGTGCAGGTGCTTTTCTAACTTCACAATCAGAAATAGCACAACGTTCGCAGGTAACCCCTACATCAAAACTTTTTATTTTATCAGACTCTAAAAATGCTAATTTTCTTCTTAATTGTTTATCTATTAATAGTCCTACCGTAATACTTCTATAATGTCCTTCTCTAAAAGGATCTTTTGATGCAGAAGATAAAACCAAATAACTCATGTTGTCACTCGGATAATTAGAAATTTGCATATCGAAAATATGTTCTTCGTTGTTCGAGCTTATGTCTTTTAAAACTCTTAACGATACCCACCGTCTGCAATAATGTTCATTAGTTTCGTTTGCATGAGGTGAATGCTGAAGCGATATGTGTAACTCTTTTTTAAGATGAAATTCTTCTGATCCAGATTGATGCGTAAATCGTAAGAAGAAAAGATTTGGGATATTAAAATCTTTTGGTAAAATGTTTGTTAAGCGCTGATAAAATGATTCCGGTGATGCATTAAAAGATGTAATAATATTTAAAAAGAATTTCTCGTCAAAAGTTTCTTTACTAAACAATATATTAAGCTTTTCTGTAACTAAAGCTCTTGGTAAAATTAGAGCTCCAGCAAAATAGGAAGCATAAAAATTATTTAAAACCTGATCAAAATTATCAAATTTAATCCAAGTAAAGGTGTAAAGACGTTCTTTAAAATCTAAATAATTATAAGCAATTTCTTTGGCGTATATAAATGTTTTTTGAGCATCATCCATTTTGCTAGCTAACAACAAAGTTTTAGTTTTTGGTATAAAAACAGAGCGTAAATTATCTAATTCTAAGTGTTTGTCTAATTCTTTTTCGTTTATGGTATAACCATATTCTTCGATAAGGATTTCTTCTAATTCAGCGGATGAAGTTGGAAGGGTTAAATCAATTTGATAAGCTTTAGCAAACCTAACGGCACTTTGCTCTATGTCATCAAAATAATTATTGTTTGCTTCTTGAAATGAGCGTAATGAGGCTAAATAAAAATTCTCACGGCTAAAATTATAGTTTTTCGCAATTTTTATAACGGTGCTTATAAAGGCATTTACTTTGGCAGGTGCGTTTGATATGATGTCTATCAGGTTGCTTTCTTTAATTCCAAACAGTTCTAAAGGGATTTCTTTAAGTACTTTAGACTGTAAAACTTCACCTATCGGAGCCAGATTTTTATCTAATTTTAAAGAAACCATCTGGTCGTATGGAACATCTAACTTTTCCGATAAAATAGCTATCTTATCTGGTTTTGGATATTTTTTTCCTTTTTCAATTTCGTTTAAATAGGATTTTGATAGGCCTGAAAGTTTAGATAAACCAAAGAGTGATAAATTCTTCTCAGTGCGCTTCTGCTTTAGTTTTAAACCAAAAATAAGTTTGATGTATTCTTCTTCCATAAAATCAAATATAGTGTTTTTTACGTATTTTTTTGTTTTGCGAATTTAAAAATTTAGCGAACGTTCGCTTGGTTTTTAAAAATGTTTGTTTTAATATTGTGTCTGTAAAATTATAACAGCATGGAAAACACAGTATTACTTCAGGAAAAACTTCAATTCTCAAGTATAGTAACCGAATTTTATCCAGAGATTTTAACAAAGGAGGCTTTAAAGTTTATCAAAGCTTTACATGATAAATTTAATGACAGCCGGTTAGAATTGTTAGAGACTAGAAAAAAACAGCAAAGTATTTTTGATAAAGGTGTTTTACCGGATTTTCCAACAGAAACGAAACATGTTAGAGAATCGAATTGGAGTACTGGTCCAATTCCAAAAGATTTATTGGATAGACGAGTAGAGATAACTGGTCCCGTAGAAAGGAAAATGGTTATTAATGCTCTAAATTCTGGAGCAAAAACATTTATGGCTGATTTTGAGGATAGTACAGCACCATCCTGGAAAAACATTATGGATGGTCAGCAAAACTTAAAGGATGCGGTTGAAAAAAAGATATCGTTTACGAACAAGGATAAGATGAAAGAATATCAACTTAAAGCTAAAACAGCTGTTTTATTGGTTCGTCCAAGAGGTTTGCATTTAAATGATAAACATATTTTAATTGGTAGTAGTGAAGTGTCCGGAAGTTTATTGGATTTCGGTTTGTACGTGTTTCATAACACTAAAACACTTCAAAAAAATGGTACAGCGCCATATTTTTATCTTCCAAAATTAGAACATTACTTAGAAGCACGTTGGTGGAACCAAGTTTTTGAATTTGCCCAAGACTATTTGAAAATACCAAGTGGAACTTTTAAAGCAACTGTTTTGGTTGAAACTATTACAGCTAGTTTTCAATTAGATGAAATAATATTCGAGTTAAAAGATCATATAGTAGGTTTAAATTGTGGACGTTGGGATTATATTTTTTCATATATCAAGAAATTTAGAAATCACCCCAATTTCATAGTTCCAAATAGAGATCAAGTAACCATGTCATCTCCCTTTATGGATGCTTATTCAAAATTAGTAATTCAGCGTTGCCATAAAAGAGGAATACACGCTATTGGTGGTATGGCGGCGCAAATTCCAATTAAAAATGATGAGTATGCAAATATTATAGCTTTAGAAAAAGTTAGGGTTGATAAGGAACGAGAAGTAAAGAATGGTCATGATGGAACCTGGGTAGCACATCCAGCTTTAATAGAAGTAGCCATGCAAGAATTCGATAAACATATGCCTACACAAAACCAATTACACGTTAAGAGAGATGATGTTCAAGTTATTCAAGAAAATTTGCTTGAATTACCCATTGGAACAATTACAGAAGAAGGGATTAGAAAAAATATTAATGTAGCTATTCTTTATCTAGAAGCTTGGCTTCGTGGTTATGGGGCTGTTGCTCTTTATAATTTAATGGAAGATGCTGCTACTGCCGAAATATCAAGAACACAAATTTGGCAATGGCTTAAAAATGAAGTGCTTTTAGAGGATGGCAGAAAATTTAACACAGAGTTATATACATCCATTTTTGAAGATGAAGTTGAAAAAATACTAACACAAATTGGTCCACAAAATATTGAAAAAACCAAATTCCACCTGGCTATAAAATTATTTGATAAGTTGGTTATATCCGACGAATTCGAAGAGTTTTTAACCGAGTCAGCTTACGAATATCTGTAAAAAAAATCCTGCGAATGCTCGAACACTCAACAGGATTCCATTATTAACATTTAATAACCAAACACAAAAGTATGAAAAATTTAGCAGAATCAAATTATAGCTCTGCCTTGCAGACTGTAAGAAGTCTTAAAGAAAAGTACGGAAAAACATGGGATGCAATAAATCCTGAAAATGCCGCTAGAATGGTTACCCAAAACCGTTTTAAAACGGGCTTAGACATCGCAAAATATACGGCAGCTATCATGCGGAAAGATATGGCGGAATACGATGCAGATTCATCAAATTATACGCAATCACTAGGTTGTTGGCATGGTTTTGTGGCTCAGCAAAAAATGATTGCTGTAAAAAAACATCACAAAACTACGGCTAAAAAATACTTATATCTTTCAGGTTGGATGGTAGCAGCATTACGTTCGGAATTCGGACCATTGCCAGACCAATCCATGCATGAAAAAACAGCAGTTCCGGCTTTAATAAAAGAAATTTACGATTTCTTACGTCAAGCTGATGCCATTGAATTAAATGATTTGTTTAAGAGGCTAGAAAATGGTGAAGATGTGCAAAATCAAATAGATAATTTTGAAACTCATATAGTTCCGATAATTGCAGATATAGATGCTGGGTTTGGAAATGAAGAAGCTACTTATTTGTTAACGAAGAAAATGATTGAGGCTGGCGCTTGTGCGATTCAGATTGAAAATCAAGTTTCAGATGCTAAACAATGTGGACATCAGGATGGTAAAGTTACCGTGCCACATGAAGATTATATAGCTAAATTAAATGCTATTAGATATGCGTTTTTGGAACTAGGTGTAGAAGATGGGATTATTGTTGCAAGAACCGATTCTGAAGGGGCTGGTTTAACCCAGAAACTTCCTGTTAGTCAAGAGCCAGGGGATTTAGCTTCTCAATATTTATCTTTTGTTGAAGCAGAAGAAATAACTGTTAATGAAGCCAAAGAAGATGACGTGCTACTTAAAAGAAATGGGCAGTTAGTTCGCCCCGTTAGATTAGCCAATGGCTTATATAAGTTTAAAGAAGGTTCCAATATAGATCGTGTTGTATTAGACTGTATTACTAGTCTTCAGCATGGAGCAGATCTTTTATGGATTGAAACTCCAACTCCTAATGTGAAACAAATAGCCCATATGGTCAATAGAGTTAAAGAAGTTGTACCAAATGCTAAATTGGTTTATAATAATTCACCGTCATTTAATTGGACATTGAATTTCCGAAATCAAGTATATGACGAAATGTTAACCTTAGGAAAAGATTTGTCTAATTATGATAAAAACAATTTAATGGATGCTAAGTATGATGGTTCTGAACTTTGTAAGCTGGCTGATGATAAAATTAGAACCTTCCAAATAGATGGAGCAAGAGATGCTGGAATTTTTCATCACTTAATTACTTTGCCTACCTATCATACGACGGCATTAAATATGAATAATCTTACAGAAGGATATTTTGGTGATCAAGGCATGTTAGCTTATGTTAAGGAAGTTCAGAGACAAGAAATACGTAAAGGAGTTTCCTGTGTAAAGCACCAACGGATGGCTGGTTCTGATATAGGTGATGCACACAAAACCTTTTTTGCTGGCGACAAAGCACTAAAAGCTGGAGGTGAAAAAAATACGGCAAATCAATTCGAACTGAATTCAGCAAACAATAAAGTTAAAGATAGCTTAAGTGTAGTTGCTTAAATAAATATAATATCCATTTGTTATAAAGGGCGTTTTATTTTTATAAAGCGTCTTTTTTATAAAGGATATTCCATTTTAATATCACTTCTAGTGTAAGCGCAATTGGCTTCTAAAGGAGTTTCAACAAATCCATACTTTTTGTAAATATATATGGCATTTTCCAATTTTCTGCTAGAATAGAGTACCAGTCTTTTAAACTGTTGCTCTTTGGCGAAATCCAAACAATGTTGCATTAGTTTTTGCCCTATTTTATATCCACGATATTCAGGAGAAACAGCCATTTTAGTGAGTTCAAAAGTCCCTTCGTCTACTATAGGCATGAGTGCTACTGTACCAACTGCTTGTTTGTTTAACAAAACAAAAAATATAAAACCACCTTTGTTTATAATATATTTTTTGGGATTATTTAATACTTCCTCATCAAAGGGTTCTACTGAAAAATGAAGCTTTAGCCACTCCATATTTAAAGCATAAAAATCTTTTGAATAGCTAGGATTAAACGGAATGATCTCTATTTGCATTGGCTCTAATAAAATCGGTTATTAAATAGCTAATTAATTTTCCAACCTGAGTTTCAGTTTGTGGAGTAGGAGCGGCTTCGCAAATGTGTAAATAAGTGGCGTTCTTATCTTGACCAAAATAGGAAACAAACTGTCTAGCTTTATTTACAGAAAAACCACTTGGAGTCATAGCACTACTTGGTGTGTTTTGGATGGCATCACAATCTATTTCTATTCCAAAGAAGTTTTCTGAAATATGTTTTAAGGCTCGCGACATTTCCCCCTGAAAGCTTAGGTTTTTTCTAATGCTTATTTCTTCGAAGGTGTTGTAGGCTATATTTTTATTTTCATCTAAAGTTTTAAAAATGTCTGTTGACGTGTAATTTTCATGAAGACCAAAAATGAAATATTTCTTTAAAAACCCTTCAGAATAAGCATATTTAAAACCGTTTCCACTATGCCTGCCTTCTTCTTTTCTAAAATCGGAATGAGCATCAAAGTTAACAACGTTTATTCTCGTGTTTAAAGCTAATGAGGACCCTTTTATATTTCCATAGGCATTGTTGTGTCCACCTCCAATGATTATTGGTTTTTTACCTGCTTTTATTATTTGATAAATACAATTTGATACTTCAGCATCAATTTTAGAAACTAATTTTCTAGCCTTCTCGATGTCTTTTGTTTTATTTTGATCAAGTTTTGATAATTTTTCTAAAACCTTCTCAAAATTAAGATGTCCTAAAATAAGTACCTTATCTGCATGAGTAAACACATTACTTTGTATATTTAACAAAACTTTAATGGAGGCTTCCCAAGCATCTGAAGTGCCTATGTTTCCGTAATTAGCGAAAACCCCTACATCTTCAGGTAGTCCGAGAATTACATACTCAACGTCTAAAGCTTTAAGTTCTTCGTATATATTAGAAATGTCGTTTAGTGTTTTTATATGTTCTCCGAACTTGGATTCACCGGGCCTTTTATTTAAAAGTTTTTTTAATTTGCTAGTGTTGAAAATAATAAGATTATTATCCATAATAAGATGACCTATTTAAGAAGCTAAAATTACATTTTTTAAACAATTTAAACTAAATCAAAACTAATTTAATAACAAGAAACACAAACACAAATGGAAAATAGTAATAATACAGGATTAAAAGTAGCATTAGGAATTGCTTTAGTGCTATTTCTTGGAGCAGCTTTTTACTCTTTTGACTTATTGAAAGACAAAAAAGAAACAGAAGCTCAGTTAACAGCCGAAAAAGAGTTAGTAATGAAGGACCTTAGCAATATGGCTAAGCAGTACGATATTGTTATTGGCGATAATGAAGCTGCAAATCAGAAATTAGTTGAAGCAAAAGCACGTATTCAAGGTTTAATGGATTCTCTTAAAATTTCAGAAACTAATGTAAAAAGTTTATGGAGTTACAAATCAAAATATTTATCTCTTCAAAAAGAAATGAATGCTTTGTTAACTGAAAATGATAGACTAAAAATAGAAAACTCTTTGTTAGCATCGTCACTTGATAGTACGAGAGTTCGTTTAGACGAGCGTACCATGTTTACGGATTCTTTGTTGGTTCAAAATTCGGCTTTAGCTGAAGTTGTTGAGAATGCTGCGGTTTTATCTACTGTAGGTTTAAAAGGATTTGGAGTTATTGAAAGGTCGTCTGGTAAGTTGGTTCCAACCGAAAGAGCTGGACGTTCAGATAAAATTAGAATCTGTTACACTGTTGCTAAAAACAATTTGGTGCAAGCTGGAGATCAAGAATTATATGTTCAAGTTATCGACCCTAAAAACAACACCTTGGGTGTAAATGAGCAAGTTCAGTTTGGTGAAAAAACGCTTAATTATAGTTTGGTTAGTAGGTTTAATTATGAAAAAGCCAATTTGGATATCTGTGAATTTGTAAGTCCTAATGATGGAGGGTTTGAGTCAGGTCGTTATACAGTAAATGTTTTTAATGCGAAAGATTTAGTATCAACTACAGAATTTACTTTAAAATAAAAGCAAATATACCTAGCTAAAACGATTGAAGCTAATAAACAGAAAACCCGAAAGTTGAAACTTTCGGGTTTTTTATTTAAGAGTTTTTTTAGTAAGGCAACCCATTTATAATAACTTGGTCTAAATGATTGTCTCCAAAAGCATAGGGTAGAAACCCGTAACTAGGAACTTCTTTTGTAATAATAATGTTTGCTTTTTTTCCTTTGGTAATACTTCCGTACATATTTTCTATTCCCATAGCATAAGCACCATTTAAAGTGGCTGCATTAATGGCTTCTTCAGGAGTTAACTTCATTTTAATACAAGCTGTACTTATAACAAAGTTCATATTTCCACTTGGAGTGGAACCAGGATTATAATCTGTTGCTAAGGCCAATGGAAGTCCGGCATCTATTAGTTGTCGTCCAGGTGTGTATGGAATACTTAAAAAATAAGAACAAGATGGTAAAGCTACAGGAATGGTGTTACTACCCTTCAATACTTCTATGTCTTCAGGATTTAGCAATTCTAAGTGATCCACAGAAAGAGCTTGGTGTTTTACGCCAACTTCAATACCTCCAAAGGCATTGAATTGATTGACATGGATTTTAGGAATTAAGCCATGTTCCGTTCCTGCTTTTAAAATACGTTCCGTATCCTCTAGGTCAAAATATCCCTTTTCACAGAATACATCAATATAAGTTGCTAGCTTTTCCTTGGCAACCTCAGGAATCATTTTATTTATTATTAAATCTACAAAACCTGTTTTATTATCTTTAAACTCCTTTGGAACAGCGTGTGCGGCCAAAAGTGTCGCTCTTACTTTTACAGGAAATTCTTTTTTCAGTCTTTTAATAACCCTTAGCATTTTAAGTTCTGCATCTACAGTTAAGCCGTATCCAGATTTTATTTCTACAGCTCCAGTTCCAAGTTTTATTATGTTTTTAAGGCGTTGGGCAGATTGCTGATAAAGGTCTTCTTCACTAGTATTTTGTAGTTTTTCAGCCGAGTTAAGAATACCACCGCCACGGTTGGCTATATCTTCATAGCTTAAGCCATTTATTCTATCTACAAATTCTTGTTCTCTATTTCCAGCATAAACTATATGAGTATGTGAATCACACCAAGTAGGCAGTACCATCTTTCCAGAAGCATCTATAATGTTGTCAGCTTCAAGGTCGCCTAGGTCATCCATAGACCCATAATCTATTATGGTATCGTGCTCAATTAAAAGGTATGCATTTTTAATACTTGGAAGTATTTTCATGTCTTTCCCTTTTATTATTGAAATATTTGTGTCCCTAACTTGAAGGAGTTCTTTGATGTTTTTTATTAGTAATGTCACAGTATTTTGTTTTTTTCAAAGTTCCGGATTTTTTTCTGATAATAAAAAACGCCATCAATAAAATGATGGCGCTTTGGTAATATATTAGTTATAATAAAACTATTCTTTTAAAAATTTAAAACTCGTATTTGAATTCTCTAGTTTTAAAATATACATGCCTTTTTGAAGGATTGAAACATCTAAACCTTCACTAGGAAGCAACGTTTGACTTAAAACTTGTTTTCCTAACACATCAAAAACAGATACAGTTTCAGATTCTGAATTCAGACCTTTGAATTGAATTTTGTTTGATGTTGGGTTCGGGTAGATGCTAAGAGCGTTTTCTTTGAAATCTTCGATACTAATCGTATTCATATCATTTATAAATAGAACTAGATCATTTTGGAGGTGACTAATTGCTGCAATATCTAAACCGCCATCATTATTAAAATCAGCTACGGCCATAGAGAAAATTGATGAAGTTGAATCGTCCATAACAATTTCACTACCAAAACTTCCAGAGCCATTTCCTTCGAACCAAATGAGGTCAAAATCTGTAGCTCGTCCATTTCCTACAATTAAGTCATTGGTTCCATCATAGTTGATGTCTGCCACTGCAATCGCTGCAGATCTTTTAATGCTTGTTGGAATTGTTGTTTTAGTAAAGGATGTATCTGTTCCACTAGTGTCGTTAATAAACCACGCTATATTAGGATTGGTTCCAGGATTGTTATCAGATCGTATGATCTCAAGATTTCCGTCGTTATTAATATCTCCAAAAATCACAGACCATAGATAGCCGTTTCCTGAGTCTACATTATTTGTATAAGCAACAAATGGAACATTGCCAGTGCCATCAAGACCGTCTTGAATAAACTTGTTGTCATATAATTTTACCTCGCCATTTCCAGTATAACCCACTACTACATCTAAATCGCCGTCACCATCAAAATCTGCAATGTCAAATGAGCCAGGGCCCGCTCCTGCAGCTTCTTGTGCTAAAGTGCGCATAGCATCAAAAGTACCATCACCATTTCCTAAAAAGTAAACCACAGAGTTTGAAGTATATGCTGTAACAATGATATCTAAATTACCATTTGGATCGTTGTCAATATTTGCAACTTTTACAGCACCAGCTCCTGCAATTCCATTCGCGATGAGGGCAGCAGGTTGAAAGGTTTCGTCACCATTGTTCTCAAACCATACTAATCTATCGTTGTATGATCCTGTAGCAATAATATCATTGTGACCATCCTTATTTAAATCAGCAATCGCAATACTTTCTATATACGATAATGCAGCTGTCCCTGTTACAGTAAGAGTAACCCCTGCAGCGAAGGTAGCATCACCATTGTTTTTATACCAAGTTACTTTGCTGCCATTGTATGTTCCAATGGCTAGATCTAAATTACCATCATTGGTGAGGTCGGATGCAGCTACAGCATATGGTCGTGCACTTGTATTTGCATCAATGGTACTTTTTGTAAAAGTGGTTTGTGCTTTGATGGTTGTACAGGTGAAAATTAAAGTGATAAATAAAAGTAGTGTATGTTTCATATTTTTAATAATTGATTAGTTATCGCTAATATATTGATTTCATTTTATTTGAACACTATTTTATTTTTCCAACCATATCTTCAGGTCTTACCCAAGCATCGTAGTCCTCAGCAGAAACATAACCTAAATTAATAGCTTCTTCTTTTAAAGTAGTTCCATTTTTATGAGCTGTATTAGCTATTTCAGCAGCTTTATAATAACCAATTTTAGTATTTAAAGCAGTCACCAACATTAAAGAGTTGTTTAATAATTGTTTAATTACCTCATGATTTGGTTCTATACCTGCAGCGCAGTGCTCGTTAAAACTTGTACAAGCATCTCCTAATAATTGAGCAGATTGTAACAGGTTTGCTGCCATCATCGGTTTAAATACATTCAGTTCGTAATGACCTTGAGTGCCTCCAACAGTTATAGCTACATCGTTCCCCATAACTTGCGCGCAAACCATAGTTAAAGCTTCACATTGCGTAGGATTTACTTTTCCAGGCATAATAGAACTTCCAGGTTCGTTGGCAGGAATAATAATCTCTCCAATTCCTGAACGTGGTCCTGAAGCCATCATTCTAATGTCGTTTGCTATTTTGTTTAAAGAAACAGCTAGTTGTTTTAGGGCACCATGAGTTCCAACAAATGCGTCGTGAGCTGCTAAGGCTTCAAATTTATTTTCAGCTGTAACAAATGGTAGGTTTGTAAATTTTGCTATGTATTCAGCTACAAGTTCTGCATATCCATCTGGTGTATTTAAACCTGTTCCAACAGCTGTTCCTCCTAAAGCTAGTTCAGCTAAATGAGGAAGTGTATTTTGTAAAGCTTTTAATCCGTGATCTAATTGCGATACATATCCTGAAAACTCTTGCCCTAAAGTTAGTGGGGTAGCATCCATTAAGTGAGTTCTACCAATTTTTACAACATTTTTAAATTCTATAGATTTATTATGAAGGGTATTTCTTAATTGAATAATTCCAGGTATCGTGGTTTCAATAATTTTCTTATAAGCAGCAATGTGCATTCCAGTCGGGAAGGTGTCGTTGGACGATTGAGATTTGTTTACATCGTCGTTAGGTTGTATGGTTTTTTCACCTTCACCAATAACGTTCCCTGCTAATTGATGTGCTCTATTGGCAATTACTTCATTTACGTTCATGTTACTTTGGGTTCCTGACCCAGTTTGCCAAATAACCAATGGAAATTGATCGTCGTGTTTTCCTTCAAGGATTTCATCACAAACTTTTGCAATTAAATCGCGTTTCTCTTCAGAAAGAACCCCTAATTCACAATTGGTATAAGCTGCTGCCTTTTTTAAATAGGCAAAACCGTAAATTATTTCTAAGGGCATCGATGCCGAAGCTCCAATTTTAAAGTTGTTTCTTGAGCGTTCAGTTTGCGCTCCCCAAAGTTTATCTGCAGGCACTTTAACCTCGCCCATGGTATCTTTTTCTATTCTAAAAGTCATGATTAGTAAAATATTAAATGAATCACAAAATTACAATTTTATCCCTAATTTAATTAGTACTTAGCTTGTTATTTGTAAGAAAGCATCCGTTGCTTACGTCTACATTTCTGAATAACAAGATATAGCTACCACCTAGTAAAGATTATTGTACTTATTTAGCTTGTTTCTAATAGTGTAGAATGGGATTTGTTATATAAAAACAAGCTTTAGGGGAAAATCTTAACAAGAATGTTAATAAATCTTAAACTAGCTATTGTTTAAAAACTCCATTTCATGTATATTTGCCTTGTTATCTAAAAAAAGATTTTTGTTATGTTCGATTTTGACCAGTATTTAGGATTTTTAGCATTTTTAACCATACTAACAATTGGTTTTTGGTTAATGATATTTTTAATGACTTTTGTAATTCCTTATTGGATTGGAGGAGCATTAATGGAACGTATGAAAGAAATGAAAGAAGAAAAGAAAGCAAAACGTGAATTAAATAGTTAATTAGTTTTACTTTTTATAATATATAAAAACGTCTAGAAAGCAATTTCTAGACGTTTTTTTTGTTGTTATTTTATAGGGAAGGAACCTTAAAAATAAATCTTTTATTAAATCCAAATACTCATAGCTTTCTTAATTTCTTTTGTTCCTAAAAAAACTTACTGGTGATTGGTGAAATGAAAAAAGGCCATCTTAAATAGATAGCCTTTTTATTATGATGTTAATTTATGTTCCTTATCCAGGAAAATCCATATCATCGCCACCACCGTTGCCGGTTCTTTGCTGACGTTTCTTTTGTTGATTGAATCGATAAGTAAACGATAAGTTAATGCTTCGTTCTCTCCATTGAAATTCAGAATCACTATAAAAGGTAGATGTTGTAGTTTCCATCATACGTTTTCTAGTATTAAATAAATCGCTAACATTTAAAGCTATAGATGCATTATCGTTTAGGATATCTTTACTAAATGCCATGTTTGCAGAAAAACTACCTTTTCTTTTGTTTTGGGCATCCTCTGATGGACCTCTATAATTCAAGCTTGTTTGCCATTCTATATTTAAAGGTAACGTGTATTTGTTATTTAATCTAGCAAACCAACTTGAGCTTTTGTTATCAAGCGACAAGCCATTAGGGTCTGTTCCGATAACAGATTGTTGGAAAATGTTAAAATTGGTATTCACATTCCATTTACGAGAATGGTTATATGATAATGTAAATTCAAAGCCATATCTGTCTTCTTCGGCTAAGTTAATTGGTGTACGTTCAATAACTGTAAATTCTTGACCGTTTACGTAAACTGGCACGCCTGTATCAAAACTTACCATAGTAAACACATCTGTAGCATGTTGGTAATACGCCGAAGTGTTTAAAGATACTTTACCAAATTTCTTGTAATAACCTAAATCGAATAAGCCAGAATAACTAGGAGCTAATTGTGGGTTACCTCTAAACACGCTAGTTACACTAGAACGAGATGGGAATGGGTTAAGAAAGAACGACCATGGACGTCTTAGTCTTCTACTATATCCTAAGGTTACATTTTCTTGTTCGTTTAATTCGTAGCTTAAGTTAACAGTAGGGAATAGGCCTGTATAATCGTTTTTGCTATAATCTCCACTAGTAGGTTGGTCTATGGTAATACGTGTGCTTTCTAATCTTAAACCAAGTAAATATGAAAATTTACTTCCTATTTTACTACCAAATTGTGTGTACGCAGCATTTACAAATTCACGATAATTCATAAAGTTGGTTAACGAATCGTTAACAACAAATTGGTTTGTGTTTAAATCAAGAAGTTCAACTGTATAATCTGTATCTTGGTTTTTGAAGTTTCCTCGGTATCCAATTTCAAACTGGCTTCTTTCACCTATAGGTAAAACATAGTCAGCTTGTAATAAAATACGACTTTGATCTTCAAGTGTAGCAACTCTTTCTGTATTTACTCCTTCAAGAAGTACTTTAGAAAACTCATCTTCCGTATTGTCTTCATATTGGAAATCCATGGTTAATTTATGACCACTTTTATCAAAATCTTTATTGAAGTTCAATGAGTACTGTAATACTTTATCGTCTTCTTGTTCAGGATCGAATCGATTGTTTTGAGAAACAAACTGTCTGTTCTCGTCAAGTTGAATTAATGTGTTTGTGGTATTGCTTTCGTTATCACCACTTCTATAAGCTACAGAACCGGTTAAGGAAGCAGACTCGGTAATATACCATTCTATTCCAAAGTTTGTGCTTAAACCTTTTCTAATACGGTCGTATTCATTGGACTCATCTAAATAAGTATCTGGATTATCAATAATTAAGTTGCCGTTATCATCATATCTTCTATTAAAATATTGAGTATAAGAAGAAGAGTTTCCTGGAGCTTCTCTATAGTCGTAGCTTGTAGTATTAAAAATATTTACATCACCTGTTCTATAGTTTATGTTTCCAGAAATACCTGCAGAAGTAGGGTGTCCTGCGCTAAGAGTTACGGCACCATTGAAACCTTGCAATTTACTTCTACGTAGAATAATATTTAAAATTCCAGCGGTTCCTTCGGCTTCGTATCTGGCTGAAGGAGATGTGATAACTTCCACACGCTCGATAGACTCTGCTGGTAACTGACGTAAAGCATCGGTTGAATTGATCCCTACTAAACCTGAAGGTTTTCCATTAATAAGAATCTTTACGTTTTCATTACCTCTTAAAGCAACGTTTCCTTCAACATCTACCGAAACCGATGGGATGTTGTCTAAGACATCACTAACAGTTCCACCACGAACGGTAAGGTCTTGACCAACGTTATATATTTTTTTGTCTAATTTTATTTGAACTGTAGTTTTTTCAGCAATAATTTCTATTTCATCTAAAGCTTCAGTATCAGCTTCTAAATGAATAACACCAATGTTTTTAGATTTCGAAAGTGTTTGATTTGGAATGATTTGTTTTTTGAACGAAATAAATTCGATTGAGATATCGTACGTTCCGGGAGCTACTGGAATACTGAATTCACCTTTTTCAGTAGTAATTCCACCAGTAACAATTCTGTTTTCGGTTTTGCTAAAAAATGCAACCGTAGCATATTCTAACGGTTGGCCTGTGTTTTGTTCAATAACTTGTCCTGTTATAGTTACATCTCTTTGCGCTTGGGCAGTGAAAATAGATAAAACAATAAAGAAAGAAGCTAATAAAAATTTATTCATGATTGTATTTTTGCTTAATAAGACTGCAAAAATAGAATATGGTTTAGTGGCGTTTGGTTAAAAGTTTGTTAAATAAAAAAGCTTTGAAATTCGATGGTTTCAAAGCTTTTTTTACCAAATTATAGAATTTCTGAAATGTTTTCAGGAGGTCTTCCAATTACAGCTTTTTTTCCATTAATTACGATAGGTCTTTCTATAAGTTTTGGAAACTTAACCATGGCTTCAATGAGTTGATCTTCAGTTAAGTCTTTGTCTTTAAAGTTGTCTTTCCAATCAGCTTCGTTTTTTCTAATTAAATCTTCAGCTTTTATGTTTAAAAGACCCAGTACGTCTTTTAACTCGTCCTTTGAAGGCGTGTTTTTCAAGTATTCAATGATTTCGAACTCTTTACCAGACTTTTCTACAAGTTCTAAGCCAGCCCTAGACTTACTGCATCGCGGATTGTGATATATTTTAATCATAATTATAAGGTTTCGTTATCTTCTGTTTTTTGCCCCATCATCATTAAATAGGCTTTTAAAAAAGGTTCTATGTGTCCATCCATAACATCGTCTACATTTCCGGTTTCATGTCCTGAGCGAACGTCTTTAACTAATTTATAGGGGTGCATCACATAATTTCTTATTTGGCTTCCCCACTCAATTTTCATTTTGTCAGCTTCAATGTCTTCTCGTTGAGCTAATTGCTTGTTTAATTCAATTTCGTATAACTGAGATTTTAACATTTGCATAGCTCGAGATCTATTATCGTGTTGCGATCGTGTTTCTGAACAAGAAATCTGTATTCCCGTAGGCTTATGGAAAAGTTGAACCTTCGTCTCTACTTTATTTACGTTCTGTCCACCAGCACCACTAGATCTCGCGGTGGTAATTTCAATATCGGCAGGGTTAATCTCAATTTCAATAGTGTCGTCAACCAAAGGGTATACATAAACAGAAGCAAAACTTGTATGGCGCTTTGCATTGCTGTCAAAAGGTGATATTCGCACCAATCTATGAACCCCATTTTCTCCTTTTAACCATCCAAAGGCATAATCGCCTTCAATTTCAAGGGTTACTGTTTTTATTCCTGCAACATCACCTTCTTGATAGTTGAGCTCTTTTACCTTAAAGCCACTGTGTTCTGCATACATTAAATACATACGCATAAGCATACTTGCCCAATCGCAGCTTTCAGTACCACCAGCTCCAGCTGTAATTTGAAGAACAGCGCTTAAACTATCACCTTCTTCAGAAAGCATATTTTTAAACTCTAAATCTTCAATAAGATTTGTAACTAAATCTACGATTTTTTCTACTTCATCAAGGCTGGATTCCCCTTCTTTATAATACTCATAGGTAATTTCAAGTTCTTCTATTAGTAATTTTGCCTTTTGGTAGTCTTCAACCCATTTTTTTTTGTTTCTAAGCGATTTCATAACAAGCTCAGCAGCCGTTGAATCGTTCCAGAAAGTAGGAGAAAAAGTCTGTTCTTCTTCGTTTTGGATTTCTATAAGTTTGGCATCTATGTCAAAGATATTGTCTAAGCGAACTTAGACGCTTATTAAGATCTTTTATTTGATCTGAAGTAATCATATTAAAAATATTGTTTTCACAAAAGTAAAATTAAAAATTGGCTGATAAAATTTAACTTGATTTAATTTTATAGTTTTATACCTTAATATTTCCTAAATGAAAATAGATTTAAGAAGCGACACAGTTACCAAACCAACCAAAGCGATGTTGGAAGCGATGTTGCAAGCAAAAGTTGGTGACGATGTTTATAAAGAAGACCCAACAGTGAACGAGCTTGAAGAGCGTCTAGCCACCATGTTTGGAAAACCAAAAGCCTTGTTTTTTCCAACCGGAACTATGGCAAATCAAACCGCAATAAAATTGCACACAAATCCGGGTGATCAAGTTATTTGTGATAAAGATGCACATATTTATAATTATGAGGGTGGAGGAGCATCTTTTAATAGTGGGGTTTCTTGTAAATTACTTCAAGGAACTCGGGGTATGTTTACTGCAGAACAGGTTGTTGAAGCTATTAATCCCCCAGATTTTTATCATAGTCCGTTAACAACTTTGGTTGAAGTGGAAAATACAGCGAATAGAGGTGGAGGAGCTTGTTGGGATTTTCAAGAACTTAAAAAAATAAAATCTGTTTGCAACTCACACAATTTAGGGTTCCATTTAGATGGTGCGCGTATTTGGAATGCCTTAGTAGAAAGGGAAGAAGTTGCAAAAGATTACGGGCGGGTTTTCGATACTATTTCTGTGTGTTTAAGTAAAGGTTTAGGGTGTCCTATTGGATCTGTTTTAATTGGAGATGAAAAAATTATGCAAAATGCCATTAGAATAAGGAAAATTCTAGGCGGTGGCATGAGGCAAGTTGGATATTTAGCTGCTGCCGGATTGTACGCTTTGGATCATAATATTGAGCGTTTAGCTGAAGATCACCTAAGAGCGAAGGAAATCGGTCAGGTTTTAAATAGTTTGTCCTTTGTTAAAAAAGTGGAACCGGTGGAAACCAATATCATTATTTTCGAACTCCATCAAAAAACAGACGAATCGAAGTTTTTAAAATTCCTAGAGGACAATCATATTCGGTTAAGTGGTATGGGACAAGGGAAATTACGTATAGTTACACACTTAGATTATACAGATAATATGCATGACGCCTTCCTAACAATTTTAAAAAGGGTGAATATTTAAAAAAAAAAAGCATCAGTAAATCTGATGCTTTTTTTTTTATTAGGTAATAAAATAATGCTAAATCTAATAGTTTAAAATTATTTAAACATATCCATTCCTGGAATATTTGGCATGCCATCTTTTGCTACAGCCGCTAATTCAGCATCATTAATTTGAGTGGCTTTTTCAATGGCTTTGTTCAAAGTTAATATTAGGTAATCTTCTAATTCTTCTTTGTCTTGTAATAAACTATCGTCTATACTAATAGATTTAATTTTTCTGTTAGCAGTTAAGGTTATTTTTAATTTATCGTCGTTGCTTTTTTCATCTACTAAAACTGTGTCCAAGCGTTTTTTAGTATCTTCAACTTTTTTCTGGGTTTCTTTTAACTTACCCATCATTCCCATAAGATCTCCAAACATAATTTATAATTTATTAATTTGAATGCAAAGCTATTTAATTTTCATATTTTTGACAGCATAAATTCAGTAAAAAATTTCACTTGTGAATAACAATATACTCCCACCAAAAGCTAAGAAAATTCCAGAAAAACTTGTTGCACATAATGATGCACGAGTGGATAATTATTATTGGTTAAATAACAGAGATGATCAAGAGGTTTTAGATTATTTACATGCCGAAAATGACTATACAAAAAGTGTGATGAAACATACTGAAAAGCTTCAAGAGCAGTTGTTTGAGGAAATGAAGTCAAGAATAAAAGAAGACGATCAATCTGTTCCATATAAACTAAATGGTTATTGGTATATAACCAAATTTGAAAAAGGCAAGGATTATCCTATTTATTCTAGAAAAAAGGAAACACTAGACGCTCCAGAAGAGTTGTTGTTTGATTGTAATGAAATGGCGAAAAACCATGCTTATTTCAGCTTAGGAAGCATTGCAATAAGTCCAGATAATACTTTGGCCGCCTTTTCTACAGATACCGTTAGTAGGAGACAATATAAAATTCAAATAAAAAACTTAGTTACCGGAGAAATTTATCCTGAGAAAATTTTAAATACTACAGGAAGTGTTACTTGGGCAAACGACAATTTGACTCTTTTTTATACACGAAAGGATAAAGTAACCTTAAGGTCGTATAAAATTTTTAAACATAAGCTTCATACCAGTGTGAAAGACGATATAGAAATATATCATGAAACCGATGAGACTTTCAATACCTTCGTTTACAAAACAAAATCTAGAAAATATATTGTAATAGGATCTTCAAGTACTTTAACTTCAGAATATAGAATTCTAGATTCAGACACACCAAACAACGAGTTTAAAATTTTTAGTGAAAGAGAAAGGAATTTAGAGTATTCAATAGAGCACTATGAAGACCATTTTTATATCCTAACCAATAAAGATGGCGCTACAAACTTTAAACTTCAAAAAACGAAAGAAACAGAAACTGAAAGTAAATTTTGGAAAGATTTATTGCCACATAGAAATGACGTCTTACTAGAAGATATTGAAATTTTTAAGGATTATTTAGTTGTTAACGAAAGAGAACAAGGTTTAAATAAACTTAGAATTATAAGTTGGCACGGGAACGAAGATTATTACATTCCTTTTGATAGTGAAACTTACACAGCATATATAGGAAACAATCCGGATTTTAATAGTAATTTTTTACGTTACACCTTTAATTCATTAACGACACCTAGTTCGGTTATTGATTACAATTTTGGGACAAAAGTTCATGATCTTAAAAAAGAACAGGAAGTATTAGATAAAAACTTTAAGAAAGAAAATTATACCTCCGAACGAATATGGGTTCGTGCTCGCGATGGTGAAAAAGTACCAGTTTCTTTAGTGTATAGAAAAGATTTAAAAAAGGAAACAGGTAATCCACTACTTTTATATGCATACGGATCGTATGGTTCTACTATAGATCCATATTTTTCAACGGTAAGATTAAGTCTATTGGATAGAGGCTTTGTTTATGCTATTGCACATATTAGAGGAGGCGAATATTTAGGTCGCGAATGGTATGAAAATGGGAAGCTTATGTCCAAAATGAATACCTACTACGATTATATAGATTGTTCAAAGCATTTAATTGCTAATAATTATACTTCAAAAGATCATTTATACGCCTATGGAGGTTCGGCAGGAGGACTTTTAATGGGAGTGGTGGTCAATCTCAATCCGGAATTATATAAAGGCGTTTTGGCTATTGTACCATTTGTAGATGTGTTAACAACCATGCTAGATGATACAATTCCACTAACTACGGGCGAGTATGATGAATGGGGTAACCCAAATGACGAGGCATATTATAACTATATGAAAGCCTATTCACCATACGATAATATTAAAAAACAAGATTACCCGAATATGTTGGTAACTACCGGTTTGCACGATTCGCAAGTGCAATATTGGGAGCCTGCCAAATGGGTTGCTAAGCTAAGGGAGTATAAAACAGACTCAAATAAACTATTGCTTTATACCGATATGGATACAGGTCATGGTGGGGCTTCCGGACGTTTTGAAAGCTTAAAAGAGGTAGCTTTGGAGTATGCATTTATACTGGATTTAGAAGGAATCCCTTGTTAGTAAAAAAAAATTATGTATTTTTGCAAGGTTTTAGGTTTCTGAATTTTTTTCAGTTGCTGTAAAATATCATGTATGGAAAAAAATAAAAAAGTATTTAATAATGTTTTAGAATTAGTGGGGAATACGCCACTAATTAAACTGAATAAAATAACTTCTTCATTAAAAGGAAACTACTTCGCTAAAGTAGAGGCTTTTAATCCAGGACATTCTTCTAAAGATCGAATTGCTCTTTATATTATAGAGGAAGCAGAAAGAAAGGGGATTTTAAAACCAGGAAGTACAATTGTTGAAACAACTTCGGGTAATACAGGCTTTAGTATAGCTATGGTAAGTATTATTAAGGGGTACAAGTGTATTCTGGCTGTTAGTTCTAAGTCTTCTGCCGATAAAATAGACATGTTAAAATCTATGGGTGCACAAGTTTATGTTTGCCCTGCACATGTAAAAGCAGACGATCCAAGATCGTATTACCAAGTAGCTAAGCGTTTACACGAAGAAAATGAAGGCTCGGTATATATTAATCAATATTTTAGCCAATTAAATATAGATGCACATTATCATTCAACAGGACCAGAAATCTGGAATCAAACGGAAGGTAAAATTACGCATTTGGTAGCTTGTAGTGGAACTGGAGGAACTATTTCTGGAATTGGAAAATATCTAAAGGAGCAAAATCCTGATATTAAAATTATTGGAGTAGATGCTTATGGTTCTGTTATTAAAAAATATCATGAAACTAAAGAGTTTGATGAAAAAGAAATATACCCATATAGAATTGAAGGTTTAGGGAAAAACTTAATTCCTACTGCCACCGATTTTGATGTTATAGACGAGTTTGTAAAAGTTACAGATGAGGAAAGTGCTCATACGGCAAGAGAAATAGCAAGAACAGAAGGTTTGTTTGTTGGTTATACCTCAGGAGCTGCTATGCAGGCCGTAAAACAACTAAATGAAGAAGAGTGCTTTGACGAAAATTCTAACATAGTTGTTGTATTTCCAGATCATGGGTCTAGATACATGAGTAAAATTTACAGTGATTCTTGGATGAATGAACAAGGCTTTTTTGATAGCCTTCACGAACCCGAAGAAGCTACTGAAAGTATTCAATATATAAAATAATACAATTAATAGCATGTTACTAAATTTAGTAACATGTTTTTGTTAACAATAGGGTGAAAAAAGATTATGTATTAAGCATTTAAATCTTTAATTTTGCGCTATAAAATTATGATTAAAAGCTTATATGAAAGACTTATTCGATAAAATTTACAGAGATAAAGGACCATTAGGAAAATGGGCTTCTCAAGCTGAAGGTTATTTTGTATTTCCTAAGTTGGAAGGTCAAATCTCAAACAGAATGAAGTTTCAAGGAAAAGATGTAATTACTTGGAGCATCAACGATTATTTAGGTTTAGCAAACCATCCAGAGGTTAGGAAAACAGATGCAGAAGCAGGTGCTGCTTATGGATCGGCTTACCCAATGGGCGCTAGAATGATGTCTGGACATACTGATTTACACGAGAAATTACAACAAGAATTAGCTGCTTTCGTAAACAAAGAAGCTGCTTATTTGTTGAATTTTGGGTATCAAGGAATGGTGTCAACTATTGACGCTTTAGTAGGGAAGGATGATATTATTGTTTATGATGTAGATGCTCATGCATGTATCATTGATGGTGTGCGTTTACATATGGGAAAACGTTTTACCTATAAGCATAACGATATTGAAAGTTTAGAGAAAAACTTAGAAAGAGCTACAAAAATGGCTGAGCAAACTGGAGGAGGTATTTTAGTTATTTCTGAAGGTGTGTTTGGAATGCGTGGTGAACAAGGACGTTTAAAAGAAATTGTTGAACTTAAAAAGAAATTTAACTTTAGATTTTTAGTAGACGATGCTCACGGTTTTGGAACTTTAGGTAAAACGGGTGCTGGAGCAGGAGAAGAGCAAGGGGTTCAAGATGGTATTGATGTTTACTTTGCAACTTTCGCCAAATCACTAGCAAGTACTGGAGCTTTTATTGCAGCCGATAAAGAAATAATCGATTACTTAAAGTACAACTTGCGTTCGCAAATGTTTGCGAAATCTTTGCAAATGCAATTAGTAGTTGGTGCTTTAAAGCGTTTAGATATGCTTAAAACCATGCCAGAATTAAAAAATAAACTTTGGGAAAACACCAATGCTTTACAGTCTGGATTAAAAGAAAGAGGTTTTGATATTGGTACAACCCAAAGCTGTGTAACACCAGTTTATCTTGAAGGAAGTATCCCTGAAGCTATGGCTTTAGTAAGAGATTTAAGAGAGAATTATGGAATTTTCTGTTCTATAGTGGTGTATCCAGTAATTCCTAAAGGATTAATCTTATTACGATTAATACCTACGGCAACTCATACGTTAGAAGATGTAACAGAAACCCTAGATGCTTTCGATGCTATTAGAGAAAGATTGGTAAATGGTACATACAAAAGACTTTCAGCAGCTGTAACAGCAGCCATGGATAAATAAAATTTATTCTTAATATGATTAAAAAATCCGATAGTTTAAACTATCGGATTTTTTTATTTCAATTCTTTTCTAAAGGTTTTTCGTCGTTTAATAATTTCACAATCAAAATCTTTCCAAATTTGCTGAGAAGCTAAATTATCGACTAATTCTGGTAGTCGAATACAAGTTTCAATTTTGTTTTTCTTAAACGTGCTATAAAACTCATTAAAAATAATGGCAGTAACGCCTTTGTTTTGATAATGAGGTTCTACTCCAATTAAATAGAATAATACCGTTTTACTATTCTTTTTGGCTTTCAATAATTTTAAAAATCCAAAGGGGAATAATTTTCCGTTTACTTCTTGAAGAGCCTCCGAAAATGAAGGGAGTACTATAGAAAATGCCACCATGTTGTCGTTTTCATCAAATACAAACTTGATGTATTCTGGATTGATGAAATTGATGAATTTTTCTTTAAAATATTCTTTTTGCTCATCGGATACAGGAACAAAAGTAGATAGCTTGGCATACGATTTATTGAATAGTTCGAACATGCTATCAATGTGTGGAACAATCTCTTTTGTTTTAGTAAACTTGCTAGGTCTTAATTTGAAACGTTTGGTAATTATTTCATTTACTCTTGTAAAACGGTCAACAGGTATGGTGCCAAAAGGGAATTTACTTTCTATGTATTCTTTTTCAGGTAAATAACCAAGTTCTTCAAAGTGTGTGATATAATACGGATGGTTGTACCAAGTTGCCATAGTACCTATATGATCGAAACCGAAGGTCAAGGCGCCATTTTTGTCTAAATTGGAAAAACCAACCGGACCTTCAACAAAATCTAAATTATTTGATTTTCCAATTTCTGTAACCTTATCTAACAAGGCTTTAGACACGGAAATATCATCGATGGTATCAAACCAACCAAAGCGCATTTTCTTGACATGTTGCGTGTTAATTTCTGTCCAATTTAAAATAGCTGCAACTCTTCCTACAATTTCACCGTTTTTATAAGCTAAAAAGAAATGTGCATCGGCATGTAAAAATGCTGGATTTTTATCAGAACTCAAGGTGGCAATTTCATCAGAAATAATAGGAGGTACCCAGTATTTCGAGTTTTTATATAATTGAAAAGGAAAGGTTACAAATTGTTTTAATTCCTTTTTATTTTTAACTTCTTTAAGTGTAATCATTAGTCTAAAAACATCAATTTAGTTATCAAAATCTATAGTTTCTTTTTTTCTTTTCTTTTTTTCTTCTCCACGCGCTTTGTTTTCTCGTCTTTCCAACTCTTCTTCTGCTGAAGTGCCATCCTTTTCCATTTTGTCTACATGGAAGTCCAATCGGTAGGAAGCGCCAACAGCAAGACCGAAAACAGAAGGTGTGTCCTTTGTGTTAAAAGTTGCTGCTGCATCAACTTGCAAGTTCTTAGTCCATAAATATGCTCCTCCTACACGAATTAAATTATCTGCGTAAAAATCGCTACTAATATTTTCAGATTCCGCAAAAACAGCCCACTGGTCTTGTATTGATTTTGTTAAGGTTAATATAAACGAAAAGTCAGATTGGTCTGTGCCAATTCTATCTTTTATAAAGTTCATGACAAATACCCAACCACCCTTAAAATTGTTTTGTGTAGAAATCATAACTTTAGGACTAAAGCCTTCAATACCTGCAGCGGTATACGGATTGTCTTTCGTGTCAAAATTTGCTCCAACATAAACTGCCACAGCTGGAATTAAATCTTTCCATTTAAAGCTGTGGTTAGCTTTCCAACTGTATAAATTAGGTTTTTCCTCTTGAGCATTTTTAAATGGATCATAAACCAAATATTTTGCTCCTAAGGTTAAAGTTTTAAAGTTGCTAAAGTTTTCTTCATTTGGAACTGTGTTGGTATATGATCTTTTTGTTGATTGATAAGTTCCTTCAAAATTCAATTCTAACTGTGGAAACAACAAACCGTATCGTAAGGCGAAATCAGCCCCATAGCTTTTGTCATCTCTACTTAGAAGTTGATGCTTCTCTTTTAAAAGATAAGGGCCAACTTCAAATTGAACCACATTTGTACCAACAGAAAAAGCACTTTGAGAAACTCCAGGTCTGTTGGAATTTATTACTTCGGTATATTGAGAATAGCCCTTTGTAGTAAAAATTATAGCAAAAAGGAATACATAGGTTTTTAAAGACTTCATATGAAAAGGTGTTTAAATGGAGCTTCTTTAGTATAACAACTTCTTTTTAAGTTATTACAATAATATACATAGCATGTACTTCATGCCAACTAAATGGAACCAAATATATAGATTTTATATTTTTTTTAAGTATTTATTTCAGATTTTAAATATGTAGATTTGTATTTTTGTATAAAACTATATCTATGCTACAGTATGCATCTATAACGGGCGTTTTAAGGGTTATTTTAATCATCCTATTAATCTATTACGGAATGAAAATTCTATCTAGATTATTTGCGCCTTTATTAATGAAATATGTTGCTAAAAAAGCTGAAGAGCGTTTTGGTAGTCAATTTGGGCAATACCAACAACCTAAGCAAGAAAATAATAAAGAAGGTGAAGTGTCCATAGATAAAGTGCCTCAAAGAACAACTTCAAATAAAAAGGTAGGAGAATATGTAGATTACGAAGAAATTGATTAATTTTCGCTTTCATTGTATAACATATTTTCATGTCTATTTCATTTAAAAAAATTCTTCCTCATATCCTTGTCTTAATAGGATTTGTAATAATTTCATTAGTCTATTTCAGCCCAGTACTACAAGGGAAATCTATTTATCAAAGCGACATTGTGCATTATATTGGCATGTCCAAACAGCAAAAAGATTTTAAGGAAGCCACTGGTGAAGAAACTTATTGGACAAATAGCGCCTTTGGGGGAATGCCCACCTACCAATTAGGAGCACATTACCCAAACAACTATATTAAAAAATTAGACTTAACACTTAGGTTTTTACCAAGACCAGCCGATTATCTTTTCCTATATTTCATGGGCTTTTACGTCCTAATGCTAGTCTTAAGGGTTGAATATAAGCTCGCTGCGCTTGGAGCCCTGGCTTTTGGATTTTCAACGTATCTAATAATTATACTTGGTGTAGGACATAATAGCAAAGCGCATGCTATTGCTTATATGCCCTTAGTTTTAAGTGGTATTTTACTAACATTTAGAAAACGTTACCTATTCGGGTTTTTACTTACTGCAGTAGCCATGGCATTGGAGTTGGTTGCAAACCACTTTCAAATGACCTACTATTTAATGTTTTTAGTACTAGTTCTAGGAATGGCATATTTAGTAGATGCTTATAAAAAACAGGATTTACCACATTACTTTAAAGCTGTTGGGGTTTTGTCTTTAGCAGTTATATTAGCTGTAGGACTTAACGCTACAAATATTTTGGCTACTCAAGAATATGCCAAAGAAAGCACCCGCGGACAAAGTGAATTAACCATCAATCCAGACGGTTCTGCAAAAAAAGAAATTACAACGGGACTTGATAGAGACTATATTACAGAATACAGTTATGGTATCCTGGAGACCTTTAATTTGTACATACCAAGGTTTTTAGGTGGTGGAAGTCATGAGGATGTTGGAAAAGACTCAGAGTCCTATCAGTTCTTTTTAAAACAAGGAGTGCCGCCTTTGGAAGCAAGAGAATATGTTAAGCAAACGCCAACCTATTGGGGAAATCAAACCATAGTAGAAGCACCGGCATATGTAGGAGCTGTGGTGATCTTTTTATTTGTTTTTGCACTGTTTTTAGTGAAAGGCCGACTGAAATGGTGGCTTGTTGGCGGAAGTTTACTGTCGCTTATTTTATCTTATGGCGATAGTCAGCCATTTAAGTTTGTAACCGACTTTTTTATAGATTACGTGCCACTTTACAACAAGTTTAGAGCGGTAAGTTCTACACAGGTAGTTTTGGAATTATGTATTCCTGTATTAGCTGTTTTAGGACTTGTTAAGCTCTTCAACAAGAATGATAATAAGGATGAGGACAAATTAAAAGCTTTAAAATTAACAGTAATTATTACAGCTGGCTTAGCTTTGGTTTTCTTACTGTTTAAATCATCGCTTTTTAGTTTTGTAGGTGGAAGTGATGCTTACTATCGTCAGAATTTTGGGCCACGATTTATGGAGGCATTGATAGCAGATAGAAAAGCCTTTTTCACGCAAGACACCTTAAGAACATTGGTTTTAGTCTTACTAGCGGCTAGTGCAATCTATTTATTTTTGATAAAGAAATTATCGGAAACAAAAGTCATTATGGCTTTTGCTGTTTTAATCCTTGTCGATTTGGTAGGGGTAGACAGACGTTATGTAAATAACGATTCTTTTGTGCCTTCAATTAGAATGAATAAACCATATCAAGCTACTCCAGTGGATCAAGCCATTATGCAAGATCCTGGACATTTTAGAGTGTTCGATTTGGTTTCTAGAGCACCAGCTAAGGCATCTTATTTTTATAATTCATTATCAGGTTATCATGCGGCCAAATTGAAACGTTACGATGAGTTGTACGATTTTTATATTTCAAAAAACAATATCAATGTGTTAAACATGTTGAATACGAAATATATTATTGCTGAAGATGAAGAAGGAAAGCCTTTCCCTTATACAAATCCTGACGCTAATGGAAATGCATGGTTTGTTGAGAATATTCAATTTGTAAAATCAGCAAATGAAGAAATACAAGCTTTGGATAGCTTGGATACCAAACGAGTGGCTATTATGTTAGCTGATAATGAATATGCTTCTTTTTTAAAGGAAGATATCATGATAGATACTACAGCTACTATTACTGTGGAAGCTTACCAACCCAACTACATTAAGTATAAATCGTCAAGTGCTGTTGATGGTTTTGTAGTGTTTTCTGAAATTTATTATAAAGATGGTTGGAATGCTTACGTAGATGGAAAATTAAGCCCACACTCGCGTGTAAATTATTTGCTACGAGGTATGAAGGTCCCTGCTGGTACACACGATATAGAATTTAAGTTTGAACCACAAGTTATTAAAACGGGTGGCAACATTGCATTAGCAAGTTCTATAGTATTTGTTTTATTGCTTTTTGGAGGAATTTTCTATAACTTCAAGAAATTTAAAGACTAGTCATTTATGACTTTACGCTTGTGGAAATGACTAAAACTAAGGTTTTAATAATCGCTTACTATTGGCCACCAGCAGGCGGACCAGGGGTGCAGCGTTGGTTGAAATTTGTTAAGTATTTACCAGATTTCAATATAGAACCTATAGTTTATGTGCCTTCAAATCCTAGTTATCCTATTGTGGACGAAGCTTTGCTTGAAGAGGTTTCAGATAAGCTTACCGTTTTAAAGCAACCTATAAAGGAGCCTTATAAACTAGCTGGGTTTTTATCAAAAAATAAGTCTAAAACTATTAGTAAAGGCATAATTCCTAAAGAAAAGCAACAAAGTCTCATTGATAAATTATTGCTTTTTGTTAGAGGAAATTTTTTTATTCCAGATGCTAGAATAAACTGGGTAAAACCTTCTGTTAAGTTTTTAGAAAACTATATTAATGAAAATAGCATTAAGACTATAATAACAACAGGACCTCCTCATAGTCTACATTTAATAGGATTGGAATTACAGAAAAAGTTAGCAGTTAACTGGATATCCGATTTTAGAGACCCTTGGACAACTATCGGGTATCATAATCAATTAAAACTGACAAATTTTGCAAAGAAAAAACATGAAACCTTAGAAAAACAGGTGCTCCAAGCAGCAGATCAAATTATTGTAACAAGTGAAGTGACTAAAAAGGAGTTTTCTAACCTAACAGAAAAGCCTATTTCAGTCATTACAAATGGTTATGATAGAAATACGGTTGCCAACCCATCTTTAGATAAGAAGTTTACTTTAGCACACATTGGGTCCTTACTCTCTAAACGTAACCCTGTAGTACTTTGGCAAGTTTTAAAAGAGCTTATTGAAGACTATTCAGGTTTCGCTGATGATTTTGAACTTC
The DNA here is from genome assembly GCF_035306605.1 of Xanthomarina sp. Taxonomy (NCBI): domain Bacteria; kingdom Pseudomonadati; phylum Bacteroidota; class Flavobacteriia; order Flavobacteriales; family Flavobacteriaceae; genus Xanthomarina; species Xanthomarina sp. Next base: position 56,155 of record NZ_DATGNR010000075.1, read on the forward strand.
ATTTTGTAGGTTCTGTAAGTGAAGATGTACTTGAAACCCTGAAATCGTATAATTTAAGTTCTTATGTAACTAATCATAGTTATGTAACACATAATAAGGCTATGGAGTTTCAAAAGAAATCTCAGGTTTTATTATTGATTGAAATAGATTCTGAAGACACTAAATGTATAATTCCTGGAAAGCTATTTGAATACTTGGTTTCCAACAGACCTATTTTAGCTATTGGTCCTAAAGGTTCTGATGTTGAAAATATTATTAAAGAAACAAATACAGGATCATATTTTAATTATCATAATCACGATGAGATTAAAAGGGTACTTTTAAACTTATATAAAGCATATAAAGAAGGGAGTTTAAAATCACACGCTATTGGATTGCAAAAATATAGTAGAAAGTCTCTAACCGAATCTTTATCTAAATTGATTTTATGGGAGTAGTAGTAAATCAATCTATAAAAAATACACTTATTACCTATTTAGGATTTGGAATAGGGGCAATTAACGTGTTGTTTTTGTACACATCTTTTTTAAGCGATGAGTATTTCGGATTGGTAAGTTATTTACTTTCAACTGCCAATATCATGATGCCGCTTATGGCTTTTGGTGTTCATAATACCATTGTTAAATTTTATTCTTCATTTAAAACCAAACAATGTCAAAATAGCTTTTTAACCTTAATGTTGTTTTTACCGTTACTGGTAATTATTCCTTTTGGAATGATAGGATATTTCGCCTTTTCATTCATTAGTACTTGGTTGGCAGGCGACAATATGATAGTAGTCGATTATGTTTGGTTAATTTATTTAGCTGCTATAACCTTTGCCTATTTTGAAATTTTTTATGCCTGGTCCAAAGTGCAGATGCAAACGGTTTTTGGAAACTTTATGAAAGAGGTGTTTCATAGATTATGCACTACAATTTTACTTTTGGCATTGTACGCTGATTATTTAACGGTTGACCAGTTAATATATAGCATTGTTGGGGTTTATGCGCTGCGAATGCTTGTTATGAAGCTCTATGCATTTAGCCTGCGTTTTCCGAAATTAAAGTTTGAACGAATTCCAAATCTTAGTTCTATTTTAAAATATACGAGCTTAATAATTATTGCTGGCTCCGTGGCTAACGTTATTCTAGAAATAGATAAGTTCATGATTAATCGTTACGAAGCCATAGAAAACGTAGCTTATTACGGAGTTGCTATTTATATTGCTACAGTAATAGGCGTGCCTTATCGATCCATGTACCAGGTTGTAAATCCGCTGACAGCAAAACTTCTGAACGAAAAAAACAAAAAGGATTTAGAGATTCTTTACAAAAAAAGTTCGCTGACCTTATTCATAATTAGTGGCTTTATTTTTTTGATGATTATTTTAAACATCAATGAGCTTTATAAATTAATTAACGAGAGTTATGTAGATGGATTAATAGTGGTTTTTATTATTGGCCTTACCAAATTAGTAGATAGTTTACTTGGTAATAATAATGCCATCCTTTTTAATAGTGATTATTACAGAATGGTATTGTTTTTAGGGGTTTTTCTTGCAGTACTAACCATTATTCTAAATATGGTTTTTATTCCTTTATACGGAATTAATGGAGCAGCATTTGCCACTTTTATAGCCATCCTAATTTATAATATTTCAAAAATAATCTTTGTATATAATAAGTTTAGTATACTTCCATTTTCCGTTAATACGGTAAAAGTTGTTTTGCTATTATTAGTAAGTTTAGGGGTATTTTATTTTTGGGATTTTCCATTTCACCCTATTATTAATATTGGCTTAAAAAGCATGCTGATTTCATTAAGTTATGGCTCTTTTGTTTACTTTCTTAATGTATCAGAAGACATTTCTCTTTTACTAAATAGGGTTTTGAGAATAAAATCTAAATAAAAAAGGAAAATCCTACAAAATTGCTTTGAGGCAAACTTCTTGTAGGATTTTCCAACTAACTAACTAACTAACTAACCAAAAACTAATTAACGTCTGCCTCTAGTATTTGAAGCAACTTGATCTTTATGACGTTCTTTACTATATGTACGACTATTTACTTGTTTTGGTTTTCTGTTAGGTTCATTATTTTTTGCTACTGGTCTTGTAGCATTACCTCTAGTTTGTGTTCTAGGCTTTGATACAACTGGTTTGTTTGTTCTAGGAGAGTTTTCTATAGAACTCTTTCTAGGTTTTACAGTATTTGTAGAAGTTCTTGGTTTTGTATCTGCCTGATTAATTGATCTAGGTGTACTTACTTCTGAATTTCCACGAGGTCTTCCTGTATTCGCTTCAGATCTAGGTTGCGTTGCTACCTGGTTGTTGGATCTAGGTGAATTTACCTGAGAACCTTCACGAGGTCTTACCGTATTTGAATTACCTCTTGTTGGCTGTGTAGCAATTTGACTGTTTGATCTTGGTCTATCAGTTCCTACATCACGTCTAGGTGTGTTGTTTGCGTGAGTTGGTCTTGTAGCCAATTCACTTCTTCTTGAAATGGTATTCCCGCGTCTACTAGCAACAGCAGTTGTACGTCTGTAATTGTTAGTATAAGGCTGGTAGTAGTTATATCTTACAGGTTTATAATATTTTCTATAAGGTTTGTGGTAAACTACACAATGGTTATACGCCGGAACTCTGTAATAATTATGCCAAGGTCTGTAAACATAATACGGGTTGAACGCATTAATATATCCAGTGTAATATGAATACCTTCTGTGCGAGTTGTAATGTATATAAAGTCCTCCAATTCTAGATACATACCCAAAATGGTTATAGTTTATAAATACATTTCCAATTTGGCTTACGCGACCATAATAATCATAGTAAACAGGAACGTGTTCTATTTGGATGATGGCTCCAAATTCATCGTATTGTAAAAATGGATTATAGTCATAACCAGAATTAAAACTAATGCTTATTCCAGGTCCATACACATTAACATTAGGTCCATAGGAAGGCATGTAAAAATCGAATTGTCCATCTGGGAATATCGAAAATTCAATACCATTTTCAACAAAAATGAAAGAATTACCATAACCTTTCCTTGCTGTTGTATGGTCTAAATGACCTGGTTGGTTGGTAGTTGTTGCGTTAACAGATAGTCCTCCCAGGACTATGGCTGCTATTAAAAACATAAATTTTTTCATAATTGTTAGATTTAAGATGAAACTTGTCTAGAGTAAAACAAACAACATGCCAAAATTATTTTTACATAAAAGTTGTATTGTAATCAATTGATATGCAACTGGTTATAAATGAGTAGTTTTTAGTTGATCTGGTTTTAGAAGAAAAAAATAAAATTATATGCCGAACGGACTTTCCAAATAATTGTTTTTAACTTGAATTAAAGCATATAAAAAAAGCTTGTATTTAATATATAAATAAAAAAAGACGTCTCAGTTTAAGTTATTAAAAGCTTCTTTTTCATACATTTATAAGATAATATGAAATAATGCCAGCCAATCGAACTGTTTGTAAAAATTGCGATCAAGCATTTAATAAAACCTTTTCCTTTTGTCCCTATTGCGGTCAAAAGTCTAAAGACGAGCTAACTCTTGGGGTTTTGTTTTACAACACCATAAGTAATTACTTTTCAGTAGATGCACGTTTTTTTAAGAGTTTTCTACCACTACTTTTTAAGCCTGGGTATTTAGCAAGTAAATTTGTTGAAGGTAAGCGACTGCTTTACCTACACCCAGCACAGATGTATTTATTTATATCGGTTGTGTTTTTCTTTTTGTTTACCATCTTGGTTCGTCCACAAACGGAAAAGTTGGATTCTGAATTAAAGAAGACTTTAGAAAAACCCTTTATAGAAGATTCTACATCTAATAAGTCCCACCTAGATTCCTTGAAGGTAGACAAGCTAATGAAACCTCTAAAAAACAATCAGAAAGTAATTGGAGTGAACGATGCAGAATTAAAAGTTATCGATTCAATTCTAAAAAGGGAGGTTAATACCGATTCAAATAATTTATCATTTAATTTTGATGAAAAGAAAGTCGACTCCCTAATAGGAATAGGAGCTCCCGATCATGAAATTTATGAAGCTATGGGTTTGGAAAAAGAAGCAAGTGCCTTTAAACGTCGTCTATACGGTCAAATATTGAAGTTTTATAAAAAACGAGATGGAGGAAGTTTACTTAAAGCATTTTATGATACGATACCATTGGCTATGTTTATATTGTTACCAATTTTCGCTTTATTATTGAAGATATTTTATTGGAAACGAGGGACTTTTGCTCATCATTTAGTATTTGCTTTTTACTTTTTTGCCTTTCTATTTATGTTATTCAGTATCATTATTGGAATAAACTTTATCCTAAACGTTCCTAATTGGATAGATTGGTTATTAACGTTATCTTCCTTCTTATATCTTTATGTAGCCATAAAACGGTTTTACCAACAAGGATGGTTTTTAAGTTTTGTAAAGTGTAGTTTGGTTTCCTTTGCCTTTTTGTTAATGGTATTACCCTTTACGGCTGTAATAACAGGTTTTATTACCTTTTGGTACTATTAGTGCTTTAAGCAATTAAAGTTTCTCCTTTAAATAAATTCCTGTTATAGATTTTTTATTTTTCACTAGTTCCTCTGGAGTGCCAGACGCAACTAAATAGCCGCCATATTCACCACCTTCAGGACCTAAATCCAAGATGTAGTCTGCGCATTTAATTAATTCTAAATTATGCTCTACCACTAAAATTGAATGACCTTTTTCAATTAAGGCATTGAAGGATTTTAAAAGTTTTTGAATATCATGAAAGTGTAGTCCAGTTGTTGGTTCATCGAAAATAAATAAAGCATTATCACTTTTCGTTCCTTTTCCTAAAAATGAAGCTAATTTAATACGTTGTGCTTCACCACCAGAAAGAGTAGAGGAGCTTTGCCCTAAAGTTACGTAACCTAAACCAACATCTTGCAAGGGTTGTAGTTTACCTTGGATTTTGGTTTCTTTATGTTTGTCAAAAAAGGCAATGGCATCATCAATGGTCATGTTTAAAACATCATCAATACTTTTGTCCTGAAAAGTAACTTCTAAAACTTCCTTTTTAAAACGTTTACCGTTACAGGTTTCACACGTTAAATGCACATCGGCCATAAACTGCATTTCAATAGTCACCTCGCCTTCACCTTTACAGGTTTCACAACGTCCTCCATCCACATTAAAAGAGAAATGCTTAGGCTGATAATTTCTGATTTTACTTAATTTCTGATTAGCAAATAAAGAACGAATATCATCGTAAGCTTTGATATAAGTAACAGGATTTGAGCGAGACGATCGGCCGATTGGGTTTTGATCTACAAACTCAATTAGTTTAATATTGCTGAAATTTCCTTTTAATTCTGAAAACTGACCTGGCTTATCACCGAAGTCGGTAAGTTTTTTCTGAAGTGCTGGATAGAGTATTTTCTTTACCAAAGTACTTTTTCCACTTCCTGAAACTCCCGTAATTACCGTCAACATTCCCAATGGAATGCTAACATCTATATTTTTTAAATTGTTTTCTCGGGCTCCTAAAATATCTACATGGTATTTAGAAGTTCTTCTTTTTTCTGGAACTTTAATTTCTAATTTTCCATTTAAATATTGAGCAGTTAGCGAGTTTGATGCTAAAATATCTTTAAACGTTCCAGTGGCAACAACTTCTCCTCCAAGAGTTCCAGCTTCAGGACCTATATCGATAATTTCGTCGGCCTCTTTCATGATATCTTCATCGTGTTCTACCACAATAACTGTATTTCCCAAATCCCTGAGAGACTTTAAGACTCCAATAAGTTTTTCAGTGTCTTTTGGATGCAGTCCAATACTAGGTTCATCTAAAATATACATAGAACCAACTAAACTACTTCCAAGGGAAGTGGCTAAATTTATTCTCTGACTTTCTCCACCAGAAAGGGTATTGGATTTTCTGTTTAATGTTAAGTAATTTAAACCTACGTTATCCAAAAACATCAATCTGTTGTTAATTTCCTTAAGTAAACGTTTAGCAATAGTTGTATCGTAGTCGTTTAATTCCAACTCATTGAAGAAGGCCAATAATTTATTTAAAGGCATGTCTACTAAATCGGTAATCGTTGCGCCTCCAATTTTAATATATTCAACTTCTGGTCGTAATCGTTTACCTTTACAGGCTTTACATTTCGTCTTTCCTCTGTAACGAGAAAGCATAACGCGATTTTGTATTTTATAGGCCTTAGCTTCTAGCTCTGAAAAAAATGAATTTAAGCCTTCAAAATAGGTGTTTCCATCCCAAATAAGTTGTTTTTGTTCGTCACTTAATTGAAAATAGGGTTTATGTATAGGAAAATCAAATTTATGAGAATTATTAACCAATTGATCTCGATACCAGCTCATACTTTCTCCACGCCAAGCAAAAATGGCGTTTTCATAAATAGATAAGGCCGTGTTTGGAACTACTAAATCTTCATCTATTCCAACAATATCTCCATATCCTTCACATTTAGGACAAGCACCATAAGGATTGTTAAAACTGAATAAATGAACATTAGGTTCAAGAAAGTCTATTCCGTCTAATTCGAACTTATTACTGAAAAATTGTTGTTTGCTGTCTTTTAAGGTTTCTATATAACATTCTCCTTTTCCTTCAAAAAAAGAAGTCTGAATGGCATCGGCCAAACGGTTGTAGAAGTCTTCTTCATTTTTCGTGATGATTCGGTCTACCACTAAAAAAACAGAATCTATTTGGGCTACATCTTTTACTTCTTCAATTCTTACAACTTGATTATCAATTTTAACTCTGGCATAACCTTGTTGTTGAAGCACTTTTAGCTTGTCTTCCATTGTTCGTCCTTGCTCTAGATAAATAGGAGCGAGGAGCAGGAGTTTTTCACCCTCATCAAAAGTTTTAATATAATTTAAAACATCTGATACTGTATCTTTTTTAACTTCTCTTCCCGATTTTGGAGAATATGTTTTTCCAATTCGGGCAAATAACAATTTTAAATAATCGTAAATTTCAGTAGAAGTTCCAACGGTAGATCGTGGATTGGTAGAGTTTACCTTTTGCTCTATAGCTATAGCGGGAGCTATTCCTTTAATATAATCAACTTTAGGTTTGTTTAGTCTTCCTAAGAATTGCCTAGCGTAACTAGATAAGCTTTCTACATATCGACGTTGTCCTTCGGCATATAGGGTGTCGAAAGCTAAACTTGATTTTCCAGAGCCGGATAAACCGGTTATAACAACTAACTTATTTCTTGGAATGACTACGTCAATATGTTTTAAATTGTGCAAACTCGCACCTTTTATTATGATGTTTTCTTTCGGGTTTACTTTAGAAATATTTAGTGCCATAAATTGTATAGGAGATAATTTTACAAAGATAACATAAGTAAATCATCCAAGTAAATAGAATCTTATGGAATATTATTTTATAAATAATGATAATTAATTTGCAATATAACCGATAATGTTGTTATATTTGGAACTTACTAATCTTAAAATCACTTATCTAGCCTATAGCATAAAATTACTTTGAAATAGAATTTAACCCCAAACATAAAGGAAACTTTGTGTGCAAAGTAATAATTATGCAAAACGAACTTATCTCAGACGCAACGCTAGTCAGTAACTACATTAAAGGTGATGAACCTGCTTTAGAGGTTTTAATTAAGAGGCACAAACAACGGATTTATAGTTTTATTTATTCCAAGGTTTTGGATAGAGATATGACGGAAGATATTTTCCAAGACACATTTATTAAGGTAATTAAAACCCTTAAAAAAGGAAAATATAATGAAGAAGGCAAGTTTTTGCCTTGGGTAATGCGTATTGCTCATAATCTGGTTATAGACCATTTTAGAAGAACTAATAGAATGCCTAAATTCAGTAACTCGGCAGATTTTAATATTTTTTCAGTTTTAAGCGATAATACCTTAGATGCAGAGCGAAGCCTTATAAAAACACAGGTGGAATCTGACGTTAGAAGACTTATTGAAGAGCTTCCAGCCGATCAAAAAGAGGTCTTGGTGATGCGTATGTATAACGACATGAGTTTTAAGGAAATTTCTGATAAAACAGGGGTAAGTATCAATACAGCTTTAGGAAGAATGCGTTATGCTTTAATTAATATGAGAAAGATTATTGATAAACACAATATAATTTTAACTAATTAAACAATAATACTCAGGCTGTTGCGTTTTAGATTGTAAATAAACCAATTAAAATTTATTAAATGGCAAAACTTTACTCTAACAACCCTGAACAAGCGCAGCTTGACCTAAACCCAAAAGAAGAGACCATTAAATTTCTTCTTGATTATTCAAAGGCTTTAAGTGTTATAAATTGTAATAAGATGAAGTTTGAAGCACTTCTCAACTAAACTTTGAAAAAGTCCTAATTTAGTCGTTAGGACTTTTTTTTTAGTGTTTATTTTAAAAATGTGTAGGCTTACAAATGCAATTATTTAGCCCTTAATTTTTGTTCTCAACATATTGCGGATGCGCTTTTAAAACACTTTTTCTTCCAATAGTTTTGGTAATGATGTCCTTATCTAAATCCCAACCTCTAGCAGGCGAATATTCTCGTCCGTACCATATAATTTGCAAATGCAAGTCGTTCCAAAGTTCTTTAGGAAATAAACGTTTGGCATCTTTTTCTGTTTGAACCACATTTTTTCCATTAGTAAATCCCCAACGATACATCAATCGGTGTATGTGCGTGTCCACAGGAAACGCAGGAATTCCAAATGCTTGCGCTAGAACTACACCTGCCGTTTTATGTCCTACAGCAGGTAATTCTTCTAACTCTTCATAAGTTTTAGGAACTTGACCACCGTGTTTATCAATTAAAATTTTAGAGAGCCCGTGAATCCCCTTGCTTTTCATTGGTGATAACCCCACTGGTTTTATGATTTCTCGAATCTCTTCCACTGTTAGTTTTACCATATCGTAAGGATTGTCTGCTTTTGCAAATAACAATGGCGTGGTTTTATTTACACGAACATCGGTACTTTGTGCAGAAAGCAAAACAGCAATTAATAGAGTATAGGGATCTTTATGATCTAATGGTACAGGAATTGTTGGATAGAGCTCCTTTAACGTTTTTATAACGAATTCTACCTTTTCTTGCTTGGTCATAAGTTGTATTTTTACAGAAATTGAATAAAAACAAAGATACTATGACAAATTTGAAACCAGGAGATAAAGCGCCAGATTTTACAGCAAATGACCAAGATGGAAACAGTATTTCTTTAAGTGATTTTAAAGGAAAAAAACTAGTCTTGTTTTTTTATCCGAAAGCTAGTACTCCAGGATGTACGGCTGAAGCTTGTAATTTAAGCGATAATTATTCAAGATTTCAAAAAGCAGGTTATGAAATTCTTGGGGTAAGCGCGGATAGCGCTAAACGACAAAGTAATTTTAGAAATAAATATAAGTTTCCTTATCCCTTATTAGCTGATGAAGATAAGAGTGTGATAGAAGCTTATGGTGTTTGGGGACCAAAAAAGTTTATGGGAAGGGAATATGAAGGGATACACAGAACCACTTTCGTTATTGATGAGGAAGGAACTATTGAAGAAGTTATTTCTAAAGTTAAAACTAAGGAGCATACCGATCAGATATTGAAATAAAAAAAGGCGATCTAATTGGATCGCCTTTTTAGTTTTTTATGATTCTGTCCTAAAACTTTCTTCAGTTTCGCAGCCAAATAAACTTTTCTCTTTTATTAACTTCGAAACACCTTCAGGTAACATAGCTTCCCATCCTTCTTGTCCTTCAGTAATCATTTTTAATACAGTTCTAGAAAATACAGTTAAGTTGTTTTCATCGTAATCTGTAATGTCTATTACTTTGCCATTGTATTTAAAGAACTTGTATAACTCTTTCATTCTTGGGTGTACTTTTAAATTTTCACTTGTGGTAAGTGTACCATCTTCGCTATACATCGGATATAAGTAAACTCTTAAATCTTTAAAGAATAACTTACCAAAAGCCTCTAAAATACCTCCACTTAAATGACGGTAGTATTTTTCATCAAAAACATCTACCAGATTGTTTACTCCCATAGCAAGACCCATTCTACTCTTAGTATATTGCGAGAAGTATTCTACTAGCTTGTAATACTCTTGGAAATTTGAAATTAATACAGTCTGTCCTAAAGAACAAAGCAACTTGGCTCTGTCCATAAAATCCTGCTCATCTATTTCGCCTTCTGCACGTAAATTAGAAAGCGTAATTTCAAAAATTACTTGAGTTCTATCTTCCTCTACTTTATTCTCTTTAATAAACATGTCGTATGATCTTTGAAACATATCCATGTTTACCTTGGTAACAGGCCTAAAACTACCACGTAGAGCTAAAATATTCTTTTTATATAAAACTTTTGCCGGTAATACGTTGTTTCCATCTGGAGCAAACATAACGGCATCTGTCATCCCATTTTTAACCAACTGTAAGCTCATTAATCGGTTATCCACGTCTTTAAAAACGGGTCCTGAAAAATTTATAGTGTCAATTTCAAGCTGGTCTTTATCTAAATGGTCGTATAGGTAACGGAGTAGCTTTTTAGGTTGTTTATATTTGTAGTACGCGCCATAAATTAGGTTAGTTCCTAAAATACCTAAGGTTTCTTGTTGTAATCTAGCATCGTTTTCTTTAAACCTAAGATGCAATATAATTTCATTATAGTCTTGATCCGTATCTATTTGATATCGAATACCAACCCAACCGTGGCCTTTGTATTGTTTAGCAAAATCTATCGTGGTTACAGTGTTAGCAAAAGAAAAGAACATCTTATTAGGATGTTTGTCTCTAGTTAACCGTTTTTCAATTAGGTTAATTTCGTGGTTCAGCATTTTGCGTAAACGGGCTTCAGTAACATAACGTCCGTCGCTTTCTACACCATAAATAGAATCGCTAAAATCCTTGTCGTAAGCCGACATAGCCTTAGCTATAGTACCAGAAGCACCTCCAGCCCTAAAAAAATGTCTTACCGTTTCTTGTCCTGCGCCAATTTCTGCAAAAGTTCCGTAAATATGTTCGTTTAAGTTAATACGAAGAGCTTTTGTTTTTAATGAAGGGACATCATCAAATTCTCTATCTCCTTTTAGGGTAATTTCCATTCTAAATTTTTGGATTAAGTCTTAACTACAAAGATAATTAATTAGCAGGTTAAACAAAAAAATAACCTTATTTTTGTTTTAAAATTAAAAGGTTTGAAAGTGACATTTTTGGGCACAGGAACATCACAAGGAATCCCCGTAATTGGTAGTACGCATCCTGTTTGCCTTAGTGAAAATTCTAAAGATAAACGCTTAAGAGTTTCTGTTCTAGTGGAATGGGATTCTTTTTCTTATGTAATAGATTGTGGTCCCGATTTTAGACAACAAATGCTAACGGCTGCTTGTAATAAAATAGACGGTATTCTTTTTACCCACGAACATGCCGATCATACAGCAGGCTTAGATGATATTAGACCATTTTTTTTTAGGCAAGGTGCCATTCCTATTTATGCTCATAAACGGGTGATAAACGAATTAACACGACGATTTGATTATATTTTTGAAACCGAAAATAAATATCCGGGTGCGCCTAGTGTTGAAATTAATGAAGTTAAAAATGAAGCCTTTTCATTGGCCAATCTAGAAGTGCTACCAATTGATGGATTGCATTATAACTTACAGGTATTTGGTTATAGGTTTGATAAGTTTGCCTATTTAACTGATATGAAAACCGTGGAAGACAAAGAGATTGAAAAACTAAAAAACTTAGATGTTTTAGTGGTGAATGCCTTGAGGGAAGAACCACATGCTACTCATTTTAATTTGGAGGAAGCTTTAAATTTTATTGAAAAAGTAAATCCCAAACGTGCTTATTTAACGCATATTAGTCATGCTATGGGCTTTCATGACGATGTACAACAAACCTTACCAAAAAATGTTTTTTTGGCTTACGATAACTTGCAAATTACTATATAATGAAGAATAAACTATTTATGTACCTTTTTGTTTTTTCTATTTTACTTGTTGTTTTTCAATATGTAAATTCTAAAAACATTTTTGAAGCTTATAATGTAAAATATGAAAAAGCACTCGAAAACCAGGAAAAATATAAAGACACCATATCTGCTTTGCATGATAGAATTTTGAATTTATCTGAATTCAAACTAGATGAAACCGAAGCGGCTTTATCTTATTTTGAAGAACGAGGGTTTAAAGTGTCAGAATTAATTCCTTTCATAAAAGACGAAATTTACGAATTGAACGCAGTTCCAGGTGAGGAGCACCCGTTAATTCCATACGCATCTATGGCGGGAGGGAAAATGCTTATTAATTCTATTAGACTATTAAACCATAAATGGATTATAGCCAATTTTTCCGATGGGAAATATTGGGGTGAATTATTAATTCATTACGAGATTACAGAGGATGAACAGCTTAATTTTAAGCTTATCGATTCGTTCTTATATCCAACCGAATAACCTATTAAATTCTTTCGATTAACCATTGTTTGAACTCGTAGAAATTCTGCGGCGATACGCCGTGCCCTACAGGGAACTCTGAATATTGATTTTCAATGTTTAAGGCGTCTAAAAATTTTGGTGCTTTTCTAGCCCATTCAACTGGTAATACCTGATCTACACTGCCATGAGAGCAATAAAAACTCAGGTGCGAATAATCCTTTTCTGCAACGTTTTGTGGGATGATTTCAGGATTAATATAACCACTTAAAGCAATAACTTGTTTTACTTTTTCAGGATAGGTTAAAGCTACAGCATAACTTAAAATAGTTCCCTGACTAAACCCTAAAATAGTAACATTGTCCTCGTTTACAGGGTATTTAGTACAAGTTTCATCTATAAAATTAGCTATTAAATCTCTTGATGATTTGGCTTGTTCATCATCGCTCCACTTGTTTTGGTCAGCATCAAAATTGATGGCATACCACGCATTTCCGTATGGTTGCAGTTGATATGGAGCTTTAAGCGAGATAATAAATAACTCCTCAGGTAATTCCGAAGCAAAAGAAAATAAGTCGTTTTCATCACTGCCATATCCATGGCATAAAATTAATAGTGGCGCATTTTCTTTTAAGGTAGAAGGTCTAGTAATATATGATAAGCTCAAAATCCCGTGTTTTATTAATTAATATTTTTGAACCATTCTTGAAATTTTTCTCCAAGAACAGGTATAGGTTTTGCCTCGCCTTTAAAAGCATGGAATAAACCGAAAAGCCAACATACAAAGGTGATGACCCAAAAACTACTTCCTAACAAACTATTGACAAATTCTTCAACTAAATTAGAAAAAAGTAGCATAATGATTAGCCCCAACATCTGTCTAACATGAAAATAGGTGAAACTATTTCTTTTTTCAAGATTCATTATAATGGCTATAATAAGTCCAATAAAGGTTAAATAACTGATAATAGCCATTGTTTTACCTTCTTGAATGGTCTGATTTTTCATTAATTTAAAATAAGTTTATTATTAGCAACTATCCCATAAACCTTGCCTTTGGTTTCATAATCAAGGAAAATGGCATTTTTTGAAGTTGATTTTATATCGTCTATTGTAAATTTTTGAACACCATTTGGGTTGAACAACGTTAAATCTGCTTTGTTTCCAATGGCAATTGCTTGATAATTCACACCAAATCTATCTTTTCCTTTGGTTAAATATGCTACGGCCTTTTTAGTAGTAAAATGCTTGTTTAAAATTCCAAATGCAGATTCTAATCCAAGGGTTCCATATTTGGCTAAGTCGAATTCTATTTTTTTATGCTCAATATCAATAGGGTTGTGGTCGCTGGTAACCATATCTATAGTGCCGTCTTTTAACCCTTCTATTAAAGCAGTTATATCTTCTTGGGTTCGTAACGGAGGAAGAACTTTAAAGTTTGTATTAAAAGTCGTTAAGTTCTCATCTGTTAAAATAAGATTGTGAATAGCTACACTACAGCTTACGTTTAAATTTTTCTGTTTTGCTTCACGAATTAATTGCACCGATTTAGCAGTGGAAATTGTTGGAATATGAAGTTTCCCTTCCGTATACTCCAACAAGAATAAATCTCTAACAATTTGCAGTTCTTCAGCCATATTTGGATTCCCTTTCAAACCAATGGAAGTACTTGTAAGCTGCTCGTTCATGACACCTTTTCCAGAAATTTTGTTTTCTTGTGGAAAAGAAAGAATCAAACCATCAAAATTACTAGCGTACTGTAAAGCTATTTTTAGCAAATTAGGGTTTTCGATAGGTTTTTCGTAATCACCAAAAGCAATAGCTCCAGCATTTTTCATATCGAATAATTCCGCTAAATCTTCACCTTTGCTTTCTTTGGTTAAAGCGCCAATTGGGTAGAGTTTTACAGCATGCTTTTCTGCCTTTGCTTTTACAAAGGACACATCAGAATTGCAATCGATTACTGGATTTGAATTCGGGTTCAAGGCTACTGATGTAAAACCGGAAAGGGCCGCAGTTTTTAAACCGTTTTCTATGGTTTCGCGTTCTTCATAACCAGGTTCTCCAAAACTCACACTACTATCAAACCAACCTTGGGATACATGCAGATTATCTAAATCTATTTCCTGGATATTTTTCGTGTTTTTAAGAGTTTTTGAAATTTCGGTAATCACACCATTTTCAATTAAAATATCAACCGTTTGATTGTTAAAATCGCTTTTAGGGTCGATAATTGTGGCAGATTTTAGGAGTGCGTTCATTTAAAATATTTTAATATGAGCAGTTCAATAGCTAGAAAGCCTAGTGCAAAAATAACAAACCATTTCCATAGCTCGTTAATTTTTGAGTCACTTTTTAATTCACTAATCAAATCGGGTAAGGAATGGCTTAATTTCATGTGTTTTATACCAGAAAAATCTTGGTATTGTAACTGGCTTTCGTCTCTTTTATAATTAAAACTAATATTTTCTATAAAATCTAATTTGTTGCTTATACTGTATGTTCCTGCTGTTTCTGGTACATCATTGGTTGTAATTTGAACTTTAGTATTGAAGTATTGCTGTTGCGGAATCAAGCTTTCTTCATTCAAAGTCATGCTTAAAATATCATCCTGTTGTAAACTTATAGGAATGTCAATTTTATTTTCTTCACCTATTACATAATATAATTCTGAAGTTTTTAAACTCTGTTTTCCAATATTGTAAAGCGTAGGAACTATAAGTGGAGAACTTTTAAAGTTAGAATTTTCTGTTTTTAAGGAAGCAGAAAAAACATAAGCTTGGGCGTTTTTACTTAAAAATGCCTTGCCATCTTCAAAAAGCAACGGAGTACTAATATGAGAACCTGTTAACGGATAATAACTGTCTACTTTTGGGTATTGAAAATTTGATACTTCTTTATTGAATACATCCTTGTAAAGTGGATGTGAAAATTGGATGCCTGTAATTCTTTTTTCTGAAGTATTTAGGGTGTTTAAACCCATGTTGAAATTCAATAATAAGTGGTTGTAGCTTTGTAAATCCGCATTTTCTGAAGGAATTACTACTAAAAAGCCTCCTTTTTCAGTAAAAGCTTTTAGGGCGGTGCTTAAAGAATTTGGAATGATTTCTAGTTCGTTTAAAACAATCAGGTTTTGGTTTTCAATATCGCTATAATTAAGTTTATTTAAAGCTTCTGAAGTATACTGAAATTCATTTTCTGTATAAATTCGTGTTAAAAACTTATCGTCGGTTTCATTGATGGCAAGTACTTTTGCTTTAGTTGCCTTGTTAATACTAAAGAATAACGTGTTGTCGAAGGTTAAATTCGCATCGTCTATAACAATACTTCCGTTTATGCTTTCTTCGTTGTTAATAGTAAATTTAGCCACAGAGTTTTTGTCAATATCAACAGCTGTTTTAGCTAGTAAGTTTTCTTTATTCAACAAGGAAACTGGAATGTTTTCAACGGGATTTCCTTGATTAGAAACGTGTGCGGTTAGCTCGATGTTTTGTGGGGTTTTATTTGAAACATACAAACTGTCTACCGAAATATTATTGGTGTTTACCGGCTTCAATTGAACAGGGTAGAGGTTAATTAAAGAATCTAAAGTTGGTTGAAATAGAGTTTCTTTTATTTGAAAATCTGAAATTAAAATCAGTTGCTGTAAGTTTCCTGAGTTGGATGTAAATAAGTTCTTTCCTTTTAATAAAACAGCATCATAATTAAGCTGGTTGGCTGTGTAATCCAGTTGAAGCAATTCATTTTTAATGGCTTGAATGCTTGTGTTTTTAAACGTGTGATTGTTTGTGTAAATCGAAATGTTTTCCGTGTGGTCTAGGTTTTCAATTAAATCCTGTACGGCTCTTTTAAGAAGTTCGCCAGCTTCACCTTTAGCTTGCATACTAAAGGAGTTGTCAAGATAAATAACTGTTTCTTTTTGACTGTTTTTTGTGTTTGTTTTAGAAGTATAAGGTTGGGCAAAAGCTATAATTATAGCAGCAAACAACAGCATTCTGGTACATAAAATAAGCCACTTTTTAATCTGAGAACTTTTTCTGCTTTCTGCCTTTACTTTTTTTAGATAGGCCACATTGGTAAAAGCCTGCTTTTTAAACTTTCGAAGCTGAAATAAATGAATAAGAATTGGTATAAGCAGCGCAAATAAAGCGTAAAGAAGTTCAGGATGTTTAAACTGCATTCTTATTAGTTTATTTACAAAAATAGTGTTTACTCTGAAATAGAAAACCTTTTAACAACAAATTAAATTTTAAACTGAAAGATTAGGTCGTTTTAGCCTAGATTGGCTTCAGTAGAAGGCAATCTTTTATAGTATGGAAATTTTATAATAAAACAAGTACCCACATTAACTTCGCTTTCAACCTCAATGGTGCCACCAAAAGTTTCTATTTGGTTTTTTATTAAATACAAACCAATACCTTCGGAGTCATGGTTTTTGTGGAAAGTTTTATACAGACCAAAAATAGAGTCGCCAAACTTTTCTAAATCGATTCCTAAACCATTGTCTGATATTCTTATTTGAATGGTTTCTGCAACAATCTTACTTTCTATGGTAATTACCGGATTCCTATCAGGATGCTTGTATTTAATAGCATTGGTTAATAGGTTTTGAATGATGCTTTCTATATAAGATGGATTGTAATAAATATATAAATTACGATTAATTTTATTGAAAATTTCAGCCTTATTAGCAGTAATAACGACGTTTAGTACGTCTAAAATGTTGTCTATTTCTTTTGCAAGATAGAGCTTTTCTATTCTAGCTGTTCTGTTGTTCTGAATAGAAACAATCTCCGTTAAATTGGTGATAGTTTTTGTTAGGGAAGTAGATAAAGTGTTAAGGTAGGCTACTATTTCATTTTTTTCTTGATTTGTTTCGGCTTCATCGTGAAAAGCCAGTAGACTTTCAAAATTGGCGGCGTGCTGTTTTAAATTATGGGTAACAATATGAGCGAAGTTTTTTAGCTGATTGTTTTGTTTTGTTATTATATTAAGAGTGTCGGTAAGTTTTATTTCACTTTCAATATGCTCGGTAATATCAACATGGGTTCCAATAAATCGGATGGGATTACCGTCGGGATCTCTATCTAATATTTTTCCTTTATCTAAAACCCACTTATATCTGCCGTCCTTGCATTTTACCCGATGTTCGTTAACATACATGTTCTTTAATCCGTTTATATAATCTTGAAAATCTTGAAAGTACTTTTCTCTGTCGTCTGGATGTACCCGATCGTTCCAATCGTTAATATGATCTCCAAAAGTCGGGTCGTTTTCAAAACCAATAATGCGTTTAGATGCTTTCGAAAAATATACCTTTTGGTTTAACGTGTCAAACTCCCATACGCCAACATTGGTCATTTCAACCGCTAACTGCCACATGCGCTTTTCATCATGTTTGTTAGTACTTAATTTGTTTGGTGTATTGGAGTTTTCAAAATTCATCTGTGGTGGACCATGGTTACTTTAGTTTAAAATAAATCAGAAAAAAAATAAAAGAACTTAGCTGTAACACTAATTTAGTTAATAATCAGCTATCTAAATAATGATTTATAAAAAAAATATAATTTTATTTTCTAGGATGAAAACTATGAAGCACATTTTTTAAATGACTTTTATCTACATGCATATAAATTTCAGTAGTTGTAATACTTTCATGGCCCAACATAAGTTGAATGGTTCTTAAATCGGCTCCATTTTCCAATAAATGAGTGGCAAATGAGTGTCTAAAAGTATGTGGTGAAATGCTTTTGTTTAAATCTATGGTTACGGCAAGTTGTTTAATGATAGTGAAAATCATGGCTCGGGTAAGTTGTTTGCCTCTTCGATTTAAAAACAAAGTGTCTTCATTTCCTTTTTGAATGGTTTGGTGAACGCGGATGTCGTTCCTATATATATTGATATACTTCTGGGCAGATTCTACAATTGGTACAAAACGCTGTTTGTCTCCTTTTCCAGTAACCTTGATAAATCCTTCTTCAAAAAATAAGTCTGAAATTTTTAAGTTCGTTAGCTCGCTAACACGCAATCCACAGCTATATAAAGTTTCTAACATGGCACGATTTCGCTCTCCTTCAGGTTTGCTTAAATCTATGGCCTTAATTAATTGATTAATATCTTCCAATGAAAGGGTGTCAGGAAGTTTCCTCCCAATTTTAGGAGATTCTATTAATTCTAAGGGATTATCAGTTCTATAATCCTCAAAAATAAGGTAATTAAAGAAGCTTCTAAGCCCAGAAATGATTCTTGATTGACTTCTGGCATTTACTTTTTTAGCCGTTTCGTAAATAAAAGGTTGTAGACTCTCTTTAGAAATAGTTAAAGGAGAGGTTTGTAGGTTGTTGGTTTCTAAAAACTTCATTAACTTCTCAACATCCAAGCCATAACTAGCAATGGAATTGTCTGAAAGGCCTCTTTCAATTTTTAGGTAAAGTTTATAGTCTTTTAAAGCGTGTTCCCATTTCATTTGAACAAAAATAAACTAAAATGTTTAGTTATTAAGGTCATTGATTTGTTATGAAATATAGAATAGATATAAATTGTTTATTATGCAAAACGATAATATGCTGATTTAGTGTATAATAGTATTTGTTTTTGATTAATAAGGGATAATTTAGTTTAAAAATTCAAAAAAATTACTTAGTTTGGTTTCACTATTAATCTATTAAAATTTAAACAATTATGAAAAAATTATTTTTAACAGCTGCAATTGCGGTATTTGGATTTTCGGTAATCAATGCTCAAAGTGGATTAAAAGCTGGGGCTCATGTTGCTTTACCAATTGGTGATTCAGGAGATTACTCATCTGTTAGTATTGGATTGGATGTGGCTTATTTGGTTGCAGTTTCAGATCAATTCTCTGTTGGTGGAGCTACAGGTTTTACTAATGCAATCGCTAAATCATATGACTTTTTAGGTGCAAGTATTAAAGGTGATGATGTTCAATTTGTTCCTGTTGCTGGGGCTGCACGCTTTAATGCGACAGAAGAATTTTATGTGGGAGCAGACTTAGGTTATGCAGTTGGAATTAACGATAATAATGACGGTGGTTTTTATTATCGCCCAAGAGTTGGTTATAGCTTTACTGATATGATTGGAGCTAATTTTTCTTATACAGGAATCAGTAGAGATGGAGGAAGCTGGTCAACTATTGGTGTAGGAATTGAATTTTCTTTCTAAATTTCCATAACTTTTATATAAAAAAAAGGACTATCATTTTCAGATAGTCCTTTTTTTTTCCAGAATTTCTTTTGAAATAAGTAGGGTTCCAGAGGCTAATAAGTAAGTTGTTGTTTATAAAGTTAGTTGCGTTGTTAAAGTGAAGATTCTTTATGTTTTATTGGTAAGTATAAAGAAAAGACCTACTTTTGCATCCGATTAATTATAAAACAATTAAATTTATTATGAAAAAAATAGTAATTATGGCTGCTATTGCAGCTTTCGGTTTTGCAAACGTGAATGCACAAGAGGGTACTACTTTTGGTTTTGGAGAAGGTGATATCTTTATTGAAGGTAACGTTAGTGTTAGAAGCTCTAAGGATAAAAATACATTGAATGTTGAAACTAAAACAAATAGCTTCACAATTAGTCCTAAAGCTGGTTATTTTTTAACTGATCAATTTGCTGTTGGTGCTGAATTAGGTTTTGGAAAGTACAAAGAAGAAACAGGAAACACAATCAATGAAGATGTGTCTACTGTTGGCGGAGGTTTATTCGCTCGTTACTACTTCTTGGAATTAGGTAAACGTTTTAAAACATATTCTGAATTTGGAATCGGTTATGGAACTGCTAAAGACAAAGGTAATGCAGGAAGTACTTTAACAAAAAACACTTTCGGTGCTGGATTAGATTTAGGAATCAACTATTTTGTTACTGAAAAAATTGCATTAACATTTGGATTAACAGATATATTATCTGTTTCAACTACTAAAAACGAATTAACTGTTTCAGGAACTCCTGGTAAAACATCTTCTACAAATACAGATGTTAACTTTGGTGTTGGAAGTGTAAACAATCCATTTGGTGGTAACGCTACATTTGGTATCTTATTTAAACTATAATAAATACAATAGTTATTAAATAAAAAAAAACCGAAGCTAATTGCTTCGGTTTTTTTTATGTTATAATTTCAGGTATGAGACTTTGGAGGTTTAGTTTGTCGTGTTTTTGGCCATTTCTAATTTTATGGCATCCACAATAGTGTCTATAGGCGTTTCAAAGTCAAACCATAAATGGTCTTCCTTTTTTCGAAACCAAGTAAGTTGTCTTTTAGCAAATCTTCGGGAATTTTTCTTTATTTCAGAAACGGCAAAATCTAGTTCCCATTCACCATGAAAGTACTTAAACAGTTCCTTATAACCTACTGTATTTAATGCATTAAGGTTTTGTTTGTCTAAAAGTCTTTTAACTTCATCTATTAAGCCTACTTGCATCATATTATCTACTCGGCGGTTAATCCTGTCGTAAATTATTTCCCTATCGGCAGTTAAGCCTATATGAATGGCTTTAAAGGCTCTGTTTACTTTGTTTTTATTTAGAAATGAAGAATAAGGCTGTCCTGAACCTATGCAAATTTCCAATGCGCGAATAACGCGTTGTGGATTGTCTATGGCTATAGTGTTATACGAGTCGGGGTCTAAGGATTTTAGTTTTTCCTGAAGAACTTCTAAACCTTCAAGGTCTAACTGCTTGTTTAAAGCTTCTCTAATTTTGGAATCTACTTCTGGAAAATGATCCAAACCATGAATTACAGCATCTACATACAAGCCAGAGCCACCAACCATAATAACAATATTGTGGGATTGAAATAAATCATCTAAAAGATTAATGGCATCTTTTTCAAAAGTACCTACATTATATTGGTCTTCTATGGACTTATGGTGAATAAAATGATGCTTGGCAGCAGCTAATTCTTCTGGAGTAGGAGCAGCTGTCCCGATAGACATTTCTTTATAAAACTGTCGGGAATCTGCTGAAATAATTTCCGTATGAAAATACTGGGCTAATTTAATACTAAGAGCCGTTTTTCCTATAGCTGTTGGACCTACTATAGAAATTAAATACTTATGGTTGCCTTTGCTGCTAATAACTTAAGTGTTTTTATAATTCGGTATTTAAACTATGTCCGCATTTGTGACAATATTTTGCAGAATCCTTGTGGTTTTCATTTAAACAATTTGGACAAGACAGCGTGCTAGAATCTATCTGACTCGGGTGTTTAGGGATGGGAGAAACGCTATGTTCATGATTTTTATTTGTATTACTGTCTTTGTCATATTTAGTATATTCTGCAGTTACTATTCCTGTTGGAACAGCAATGATACCATAACCCATAATCATTACGAATGAAGCGATAACCTGACCTAAAGGTGTTTGTGGTGTAATATCTCCAAATCCAACAGTGGTAAGTGTAACAATACACCAATAGACACTTTTTGGAATATTGTCAAAGCCATTTTCTTTTCCTTCAACCAAGTACATAACTGTGCCTAAAATAATGGTGGAAATAACCATAACCAGAACGAACACCAAAATTTTTGCTCTACTAGCTTTTAGGGCTGTAGCTAAATGGTTGGATGCCGATAAAAACCTAACAAGTTTTAGTATTCTGAAAACACGCAGCAATCTAATGGCTCTAAAGGCTACTAAAGCATGTGTGCCAACAAATATTAAAGAGAGGTATTTTGGTATGGTTGAAAGTAAATCGATAATACCATAAAAACTAGTAATATATTTAAGGGGTCTTTTTACTGAAATAACCCTTAAAATATATTCTATAGAAAACATGATGGTGATAACCCATTCCGAAATATCAAAAAACGCATGATATTTGTTATCTAAGGACTCCACACTCTCTAACATGACTAGCAAGATACTTGCTAAAATGGCTATAAGTAATATGACATCAAATAGCTTTCCTGCAGGTGTTTCAGCCTCATAAATAATATCGTGAACTTTTATTTTCCAGTTCGCATGTGGTTTTTTCTCTGCCATTTATCAAATGTAGTGAAAGATTTGTTAATAAAACTTTTAAGAGGGAAGTGTGATTATTTTGAGATTTTTATTTCGTCTTAAATAATTTTGAATTATATGCTGTGTGTCCCTATTGTTTTCCATGGGCGTAATTACCGATTCCAATACTTGGGCGTTGGTAATTTGGTAATTCAGGTTGACATAGCCATAACCTACATAAACACCATTTTTAATTAAAATAACACTGCGTTCAGCAACTTCTCGACCTTTATCTACAAGAACCATGTTCGCGTTTTTATAGCTATATTTATCTATAAGTTGGTTAACACGCTGGTTATATGTTTGGGCTGTTTCTTCTTTAATACAGGCTCCATGACATTGTTTAATACTATAATTAAAACAACTGCTTTTTGTAGGATATAAGTCTGAAAGCTTCTGGCAAAGATTAAATTCTTCAACCGCTTTGAATAGAAATTGTTTCGCACTGTTTTTGGTGCTAAAGGTAGTAATGGCCTTCCTTCTGCCGTCTGCTTTGTCAATTTTCAGATGGAGGTATCCATCATCATCAACAAAACTGTAAAGCGCATGTGTAAAAATGGTTCTTCGCAAGGCTCTGTTAAAAATAGGTTTATTGCGTTTAATTTCTTCACTTTCCTTTAATAGAGCAACTAATTCGTTTCCTGTAGGATCGTAGGTAACGGCCGTTGTTTGTAACTGAATTTTTTTCGACTTGGAGTTTGTGTTTGTAAAATGTTGGCTAACTCTGTTTTTTATGTTTTTACTTTTTCCAATGTATATAATTTCTCCATTGGCGTTATGCATATAATAAACTCCTGTTGTATGGGGAAGTCCGTTTAAAATTTGTTTTAAACTTGGTTCCATTTTATCAGTGGGCTCTACCTTTATGGCATTCTTAACAATAACCTTTTCAACATCCTTGGCCAATAACATTTTAAATAGCTTTACGGTTGCTATGGCATCGCCATTCGCTCTATGTCGGTCGCTTACAGGAATTCCTAAAGCTCGTGTTAATTTACCTAGACTATAGGAAGGTTGGTCCGGAATAAGGGTTTGTGAAAGTGAAACCGTACAAAGTGTTTTGCGTTTATATGGAAAGCCTAATCGTTTAAATTCAGTTCTTAAAATTCGGTAGTCAAAATCTGCATTATGAGCCACAATAATACAGTCTTCCGTAATTTCAATGATGCGTTTAGCTACCTCATAGAACTTTGGGGCATTTTTAAGCATGTTGCTGTTAATGCCTGTTAGATTGACAACAAAAGGTTGGATTTCCCTTTCAGGATTTACCAAGCTTATAAATTGATCAACTACTTTGTGTCCGTCGAATTTATAAATTGCTATCTCGGTAATACCTTCTTCGTTGTACTTACCACCAGTGGTCTCTATGTCTAATATTGCGTAAATAGTATGTTGTTTTTTGTTAGGTTAAAACAGATTGATTTCTGACTATGAGTAAAATTAATAGTTTCGATCTCCAAAGATACTACTTCCAACACGAACCATATTACTACCGCAAGCTATAGCTAAAGGATAATCACCACTCATTCCCATAGAAATAACTTCCAATTCAGGGTGTGTGGTTCTCAATTGGTTAGAGCTTGATTTTAGTTGGTTGAATTCTTTTTTAATTTGTTCTTGGTCGTCTGTAAAGGTGGCCATTCCCATAACACCAACCACTTTTATATGTTTTAATTCTGAAAATTCGCTAGAGGCTAAAATATCTGAAGCTTCCTGAGTGCTCATACCAAATTTAGAGTCTTCTGTAGCTATTTTTATTTGAAGTAAACAAGCTATAGTTCTATCGTTTTTCTTAGCCTGTTTATTGATTTCCTTTAGAGTTCTAAAGTTTTCAACTCCATGAATCATGCTAACAAATGGGGCCATATATTTCACCTTGTTTCTTTGTACATGGCCAATCATATGCCAATGAATGTCTTTTGGCATTTCCTCATACTTCTCAACCATTTCCTGAATTTTGTTTTCACCAAAAATGCGCTGACCAGCATGATAGGCTTCCATAATTTCGCCAACAGACTTGGTTTTAGAAACGGCAACAAGGGTAACGTTTTCTGGTAATGTGGATTTTATGTGATGGAGATTTTCTTGTATTGACATAATTAATAGTTTTCTGTTAAAGGCTTCTTGTTGAATAAAAACAAAAAGAATCTTAACAAAGATACATGACTTTTAATATTCGTAAATGGTAACGCCATTACGTAGTTTTGGCTCTATATAGGTGCTTTTTGGAGGCATGATAAGACCGTCGTCTGCAATTTGTTTCATTTCTTCTACACATACAGGTATCATAACAAAACCAACTTGGTACTCGCCGCTATCCACACTACTTTTAATGCTTACTAGGTCTTTTTTTCCATTAATATATGAAATTCTTTGGTCGTTCCTTAAATCTTCAATTCCTAAAACAGGGTTTAATATAGTTTTATATAGAATTTGAGAGTCTAAGCCATCTAAAGATGATTCCATTTGGTAAATGGTTCTTCGTAAATGAAGAGAATAGAACTCACCATCTAAATACATGCTAAAGTGATGTTTTTTTGTTGGTTGATAAGGGATTTTTCCTCTGTTTTCTATCCTGTAATTAGTGTCTAGCTGAATTAAAAATTCCTCTTTAGACAAACCATTTAAATCTTTAACCAACCTGTTGAAAGAATGGATTTGCAAATCGGATTCTGGAATTAAATAACTCATAAAAAAGTTATAAGGTTCATTTCCGTTATGATTTGGATTTGCTGCCATTAAATCTTTATATAACAAATATGAAGACGTGGATCTGTGGTGACCATCGGCAATATAAATTGTAGGAATCTTATTAAATTCCTTCTTTAGGGACTCAATGGTTTGAAGATTCTCTACTTTCCACAAATAATGGGTGTCTCTATAGGTTGTTGTAAATTCAAACTCGGCACGTTCTTGCTGAATTTTGTTTATAATACTCTTAATGGTTGGATTGTCTGGATAGGTGAGTAGCACAGGTTCTGCATTAAACCCAACTGTTTTAAGATACTCTTTAAAAATTTCCTCACGATATTCAATGGTGTCTTCGTGTTTTCTTACAACATCGTTTTCGTAATCCAAATTACTTACAGCAGCTACAATTCCGTTAAACTCTTGTTGTTCTCTATCTACAATCTTGTAAATGTAATAACAAGGGGTTTCGTCTTGATTAAAAATGCCATCTTCCTTAAATTCTAAATATCTGTTTCTTACTAAATTATACCTAGATGCTCCGGAAACCTCTTTGTCAAATCTATAACCAGGATTTACAATTTGTAAAAAAGAAAACGGATTGTCCCGTAATCTAGATTCTAATTGCTCCTTAGTATAACTTTGATAGGGCCTTGCAGCAACCAAGCTAACTTTGTCTCTTGTTGGACGAACTGCTTTAAAAGGATGTATTTTTGCCATTTTTTATTTAGTGTTCAAGATGAAGTAAACAGTATTCAGTTAACAGTGTTTAGTAATAAATTTTAAAAATTTTATTAAATAAAAATATATTAACCGACCACTGTTTACCTGTCAAATACCACTAATTTATTTCAAAAATTGTTTAGCTACTTTTTCTGCTTTTCTGCTTTCAGCATAGTCGTAGAAACCTTCACCGGATTTAACTCCTAATTTACCAGCCATTACCATATTTACTAAAAGTGGGCAAGGGGCGTATTTAGGGTTTTTAAAGCCATCGTACATAACATTTAAAATAGATAAACAAACGTCTAAACCTATAAAATCTGCTAACTGTAAAGGACCCATTGGATGAGCCATACCAAGTTTCATAACCGTATCAATTTCTTCAACACCAGCAACACCATTATAAAGTGTTTCTATAGCTTCGTTAAGCATTGGCATTAAAATTCTATTGGCAACAAAACCAGGATAGTCATTAACTTCTGTTGGAGTTTTACCTAGTTTTTTAGATAATTCCATGATGGTTTTTGTTACTTCATCGCTGGTATTATAGCCACGGATAATTTCAACCAATTTCATAATTGGAACAGGGTTCATAAAGTGCATTCCAATAACCAAACTTGGTCTAGTAGTGGCTGCAGCTATTTGAGTAATAGAAATAGATGATGTATTACTAGCTAAAATAGTGTCCTTAGGACATACTTCGTCTAACTGTTTAAAGATTTTTAGTTTTAAATCTAGGTTTTCGGTAGCCGCTTCAACTACTAATTCTGCTTGTCCAACTCCTTCTTTTATATCCGTGTAGGTAGTAATGTTTGCCAAGGTTTCAGCTTTATCAGCTTCTGTAATTTTTTCTTTAGCAACCATTCTGTCCAAGTTTTTGGAAATGGTATCCATACCTCGTTTTAAAGAAGCTTCGCTAATATCTATAAGTTGTACTTTATATCCACTTTGAGCAAAAGTGTGAGCAATTCCATTACCCATGGTTCCAGCTCCTATTACTGCTACGTTTTTCATTGAAAATTTATTTTTATTCCCATGACTATGGGAATCTGGTTAATTTTTATTTTATAATGTTTTATGCTTTTGTAAAATACTAGAAAGGCAATTAAAACTGATCGATAATCATAGTTGCCACACGTAAGGCTTCTGTGCCATCATGTAGGGTTACAATTGGTGATCTGTTGTTGTTAATTGCATCGGCAAAAGATTCCAACTCGTCTAAAATAGCGTTGTTGTTTTCTACTTCTGGATTGTCGAAATATATTTGCTTTTTAATGCCTTCAGCATTTTGAAGAATCATATCAAAATCTCCAGGTTCTTTTGGAGCATCTTTCATTTTAACTACTTCACATTTTTTTTCTAGAAAATCCACCGATATATAAGCGTCTTTTTGAAAGAAACGCGACTTTCTCATGTTTTTTAGTGAAATTCTACTTGCAGTTAAATTGGCTACACAACCATTTTCAAATTCTATTCTAGCGTTGGCAATATCTGGCGTGTCGCTAATAACAGAAACCCCACTAGCTGAAACATGTTTTACCTTAGATTGTACCACGCTTAAAATAATGTCAATATCGTGAATCATGAGATCTAAAACTACTGGAACATCTGTCCCGCGAGGATTAAATTCTGCCAAACGATGACACTCAATAAACATCGGGTGAACAATTTGATCTTTTACCGCTAAATATGCCGGATTGAATCTTTCTACATGTCCTACTTGACCACGAATGTTATGTTTAGCCAATAACTCTCTAATATGTTCAGCTTCTTCAACTGTGTTGGTTATTGGTTTTTCAATAAAGATATGTTTCCCTTTAGATATGGCTTTTAAGGCACATTCGTAATGTGAAAGGGTAGGGGTTACAATATCTACCATATCAACAGCATCAATCAAATCATCGATGGAATTGAAGTATTTGTAACCGAACTCAGCTTCGATTTTTATAGCATTGGCTTCGTCAGCATCATAAAAACCAACTAGTTGATATTTTTCTGATTGGTTAAGAAGTCTTAAATGAATTTTTCCAAGATGTCCAGCACCCAGAACTCCCGCTTTTAGCATGTTATTACGTTTTCAACAAAAATAAGATTTTAGTTTTAGAAATTAAACGAAACTTTAAAGTTTAAACTTTGAACTTGTTGCTTATTGGATTAATTTAGCCTAGAAAACAAAGTGAACAGTGAAAGATACGTTTAAACATAAGGGATTAAGACAGCAATTAGTTGAAGTGATTAACAGTAAGGGAATTACTGATAAAAAGGTGTTGGAGGCCATTGGAAGGATTCCAAGACATTTATTTATGGATTCTGGATTTTTAGATCATGCGTATCAAGATAAGGCGTTCCCTATTGCAGCAGACCAAACTATTTCGCAACCTTATACGGTAGCTTTTCAAACCGAATTGTTGAAAATTAAACCAGGAGATAAAATCTTGGAAATTGGAACTGGAAGTGGTTATCAAACGGCTGTTTTATGCGAACTGGGAGCTGTTGTTTACAGTATTGAAAGACAACGGGAACTGTATAAGAAAACAAGTAAATTTCTGCCTAATTTAGGTTATAGAGCAAAAAAACTTATTTTCGGTGATGGTTATATCGGATTGGAAGAAGAGGCGCCTTTTAACGGGATTATTGTAACAGCCGGTGCTCCTTTTGTGCCAAAACCTTTGTTGAGCCAATTAGCCATTGATGGACGCCTAGTAATTCCCGTTGGCGACGATGTACAAGTTATGACACTCTTTGTTAGAAAAGGACCTAAAGAATTTGAAAAACACGAGTTTGGAGAATTTAGATTTGTGCCTCTTTTAGAGGATAAAAATTAATACCTGGATCTAGGAAGGTATTCAATTGGAATTTTGTTTTCTTCGGTTTCTTGGGTCCAGAAAATATTTACAATCCACCATCTAAATCCATCATAAAACAATTGAATGCTTTTTATACCTCTCATAAAAGGTTCTAAATCTGTTTCATTTTGATAAGATTCATAGGTGCTGAAAACCTGGGCTATGTTACCATAGGTGTCCACTGTTCTGTGGATTTCTTTCTCAAAAAAACCGTTGTCTAACAACCAAGCTTCTGAAACAGAAATGTAATCGGAAGGCGACATGTATCGAGTAATAAAATAACCTTCCTCATTTTTTTTGGTAGGAATAAGTTTCGCGTTTTGCATGAACAAGTATTTAAAAAGCTCCCAATCCCTTATGTCTCCTTTTTCACCAGAAACTACATTGTAAAGTGTTTGTATGGTAGTCTCTAAAGTTTTTACCTTATGCCCATATTTTATGGCGCTCTCTTGTGCGTTTATACATAGGTTAAAGGCGAACAAACAAAGTAATAAATGCCACTTTTTCATTTGTTTTAATATTTTGATGGGGTTAAAAAGAAGTGTAAATACGTGTTTTAAAAATCAAGAAATTAGACGATAAATATAAAGAAGCTCATAACTCAAGCTTAATTGTAGATTGTAATTAATAGCTTTTTTTAATTCGGTCCAACCTCACCTTGTTTTCTCTATCTTTAATGGTTTCTCTCTTGTCGTAAAGTTTTTTTCCTTTTGCTAAGGCAATACTTAGTTTAGCCAAGCCTCTTTCGTTAATAAATAGACGTAGAGGAATAATAGTAAGACCTGTGCTTTTAACTTCTTTTTCTAGTTTTTTAAGTTCTCTTTTATTTAATAAAAGCTTTCTAGTGGCTTTCGGCTTGTGGTTGTAATACGTTCCGTAGATATATTCTTCAATAGTCATATTAACCACAAACAATTCACCATGCTCGTTAAATTCACAGAAACTTTCGGCAATGGAAGCCTTGCTTTCTCTAATGGATTTTATTTCGGTTCCCGATAAAACAATGCCAGCTGTATAGGTGTCCAATAAGTCGTATTGGAATCTGGCTTTTCGGTTCTTTATGTTTACGTTTTTTTGCATACGTGTCAAAGGTAAATAATTTAAAAGAACTTTTAGAAAACTCCTGAATATTATCAGTAATTTTACAAAAATACTTGTAATTTCCATTTTATGAAACAATTGATTTTTATACCAGTACTATGTAGTTTGTTTTTTGGGGGTTGTAAAAAAACAGAACCTACAGTTTTAAATGCTCAAGAAATCGTTGATAAGGCAATTGAAGTTGCTGGAGGTAACAAGTTTGACGCCTCTACTATTGAATTTGATTTTAGAGATAAACATTATAAAGCCATTAGAAATCATGGAGAATTTAGTTTAGAACGTCATTTTAATGATTCAATTTTCACTTTAAGAGATGTGTTAGATAATGAAGGATTTTATCGTTTTGTTGATAATGAACCATTAGAACTTATGGACTCAATTGCAGCTAAATATTCAGCCTCTGTAAATTCTGTACATTATTTTTCAGTTCTTCCTTACGGATTGAACGATGCTGCTGTAATTAAAACCTTATTGGGTGAAGAAATGCTGAAGAATAAAAATTACTATAAGATAGAGGTTAGTTTTAAGCAAGAAGGAGGCGGTGAAGATTTTGACGATGTTTTTTTATATTGGATAGATAAAGAAACTTTTAAAACCGATTATTTGGCCTACTCATTTCATGAGGCTAATGGTTTGGGATATAGGTTTAGAGAAGCTTATAATGAACGCTATATTAACGGAATTAGATTTGTAGATTATAATAATTTTAAGCCAAAAGACAAAGAGCCAACTCTGAAGGAATTAGGCTCTTTATTTGAAAATAATAATTTGGAACTGCTTTCTAAAATTGAACTAAATAACGTAACAGTTAATTGATAGCTAGTAGTTGATTTAATTTTTGTTTAGATCAGCTAGTAATTTTAGGCTAGCTCTAAAGCAATATCTATCATTTCTTTAAAAGTGGTTTCGCGCTCTTCACTTGTGGTTCGTTCTCCTGTAACCAACGAGTCTGAAATAGTTAAAATAGAAAGTGCCTTAACATTGTGTTTTGCAGCAACGGTGTACAAGCCAGCTGTTTCCATTTCTACACAAAGCACTCCAAATTTCGACCATTTTTTGTACGATTCAAAATCGTCTGCATAAAACTCATCCGAAGTAAATACATTTCCAGCTTTTAAAGGGATATTTTTCTCTTTTGCCGCCTCAACAGCTTTTTGGAATAAGCCGAAATCTGCTGTGGGTGCATAATCGGCTCCTCCAAAACGTATTTCGTTTAATCCAGAATTCGAAGATGCAGCCATAGCTAATACAATATCTCTAATTTTTACGTGTTTTTGGTAAGATCCACTACTTCCAACTCGAATTAAATTTTTTACACCATATTCTGTAATTAACTCGTGTGCGTAAATTGTAATACTAGGTATGCCCATGCCTGTTCCCATAACAGAAACGCGTTTACCTTTATAAGTGCCCGTATAACCAAACATGTTTCGTACTCTATTAAAACAAACCGGGTTTTCTAAAAAGGTCTCGGCTATCCATTTAGCTCTTAATGGGTCTCCAGGTAATAAGATGGTTTCAGCAATGTCTCCTGGTTTTGCTTCAATATGAACACTCATAGGTACGTATAATTAAAAGTTAATAATCGGTGTCTGTTACCTTAGCCTTTTTTTCGGTAACTATATTAATTCCAGACGAGGTGCCAATTCTATCTGCTCCAGCATCTATATATTTTAAGGCGGTTTCATAATCTCTAATGCCTCCAGAAGCTTTTATTTTAGCTTGATTTCTGACAGTTTTTCTAATCATTTTTACAGCTGTCAAGGTGGCTCCACTTTTTGAGAATCCCGTTGATGTCTTTATAAAGTCAGCCTTGGCATCTAAACAAATTTGACAAGCTTTAATTATTTCATTTTTAGATAATTCACTAATTTCTAAAATAACTTTCAATGGGATGTTCCCAATGGCCAATTTTACATCGCAAATATCCTTATATACAGCAACATAATTTTTGCTTCTAAGCATGCCTATATTGATAACCATGTCAATTTCGTCAGCCCCATCTTCAACTGCTTTGATGGCTTCAAAAACCTTCGCTTCTGTACTCATAGCTCCCAATGGAAAACCAATCACGGAACACACTTTAACATTACTTCGTATTAACAAATGCTTTGCTAAAGTCACATAAAAACTATTAACACAAACTGAATAAAATCTGTATTGTATTGCTTCGTCACATAGAGTTTTTATATCGGTTTTGGTAGCAGACGACTTTAAAAGGGTGTGGTCTATGTAATTACAAAGGGACATATATAATTATTTATAGGTTAAGTGGCATCAAAAATACGATTAACTACTTGTATTTACATCATGCAATTAAAAAAAATATTAAAAGTTTAAGAGTTCCTCACTAGGAGAATTATTTAACTCTATGAAACAGAAAATTGTGGTGTTAAGAGCTTATTTTTAATTTATTATGGAGCTAACTAATAATTAAAAGTGCTCAGGGTAAACTTCGGTAATTTTTCATAGGTAACAAAGTGAAAAGTTTTATAAACCTTGGATCATAGATTTAGAAGGTTGTGATTTTTAACGACAGGTCAAGATAGTACATTTTTATATAATGGAAAGTAAAAAAAAAGCAACGTGCCCCTTTTTAGGTTGACGTTGCTTTTAATTGTTCTACCATAGGGTAGGATAACTAACTACATGAAAAAAATCTTTTAAAATTCTTCCGCAACTAAATTAGTTTGATTTCTAAAGACTAACTTGTCATCGAAAGCATCTAAGAGGATAATACTATCCGTAGTTACTTTTCCTGCTAAAATTTCTTTACTCAATTCATTTAAAACCTCTTTCTGAATAACTCTTTTTACTGGTCTAGCGCCATATTCTGGATGATATCCTTTATCTGCTAAATAGGAGATGGCGTCATCGGTGGCGTCGAAAGTAATGTTTTGTTCCAACAGCATTTTTGTTAATCCTTTTAACT
Organism: Xanthomarina sp.; assembly: GCF_035306605.1. Taxonomy (NCBI): domain Bacteria; kingdom Pseudomonadati; phylum Bacteroidota; class Flavobacteriia; order Flavobacteriales; family Flavobacteriaceae; genus Xanthomarina; species Xanthomarina sp. The sequence goes on from NZ_DATGNR010000075.1 coordinate 88,869, forward strand.
GTAAGCCAACAATATCGGTAATGTTTTCTTTACTTAAAGGTGTAAACATGATGGTGTCGTCTATCCTGTTTAAAAACTCAGGTCTAACACTTTGTTTTAATAAGGTCAATACATCAATTTTAGCAGCTTCCATAGCTGATTCAATGTCTTTGGTAGCCTCAAAACGCTCTTGAATAATATGACTTCCTATATTGGATGTCATAATTATAATTGTGTTTTTAAAATCGGCTACACGACCTTTATTATCTGTTAATCTACCTTCGTCCAATACTTGTAACAAGATGTTAAAGGTGTCTGGATGGGCTTTTTCAATCTCATCTAATAATACCACAGAATAAGGTTTTCTTCTAACCGCTTCGGTAAGTTGACCACCTTCGTCGTAACCAACATATCCTGGAGGTGCACCAATTAATCTACTAACAGCATGACGTTCTTGGTATTCACTCATGTCAATTCTAGTCATAGCATTTTCGTCATCAAACAAGTATTCCGCTAAAGCTTTGGCTAATTCTGTTTTACCAACACCGGTGGTTCCTAAAAATAAAAAGGTACCAATGGGTTTTTGAGCGTTTTGAAGTCCAGCTCTAGAACGTCTTACAGCGTCACTTACGGCAACTATGGCTTCTTCTTGACCAACAACACGTTTGTGAAGTTCGTCTTCTAATTTTAGTAATTTCTCGCGTTCACTTTGGATCATCTTGGTTACAGGAATACCTGTCCATTTTGCTACCACATCGGCAATGTCTTCATAAGTAACTTCTTCTTTAATTAAGGAGGTTTCCGATTGATTTTCTTTGAGTTCCTTTTGAAGTTTTTCTAATGTTTCTTGTGCTTCTTTAATTTTTCCGTAGCGAATTTCTGCAACTTTTCCATAGTCGCCATCACGCTCTGCACGTTCAGCTTCTAATTTGAAATTCTCTATATTTGCTTTAGTAGTTTGAATGTTATCTACAACTTCTTTTTCGCTTTTCCACTTCGCATTAATCTCGTTACGTTCTTCTTTTAAGTTTGCTAAATCCGAACGTAAGGTTTTTAATTTCGATTCATCCTTTTCTCGTTTAATAGCTTCAATTTCAATTTCTAATTGCATGATTTTTCTATCCAAAACATCTAATTCTTCTGGTTTTGAATTGATTTCCATACGCAATTTAGAAGCAGCTTCGTCCATTAAGTCGATGGCCTTATCTGGAAGGAAACGATTGGTTATATAGCGTTGAGATAATTCTACAGCTCCAATAATGGCTTCATCTTTTATACGAACTTTATGGTGGGTTTCGTATTTTTCTTTTATTCCACGTAAAATAGAGATAGCACTTTCTGTATCCGGTTCGTTAACTACTACTTTTTGGAAACGTCGTTCTAGCGCTTTGTCTTTTTCAAAATACTTTTGATACTCGTCTAAAGTTGTAGCACCTATAGCTCTAAGTTCACCTCTTGCTAAAGCTGGTTTTAAAATATTAGCAGCATCCATGGCACCTTGACCGCCACCGGCTCCAACCAAAGTATGGATTTCGTCTATAAACAATACAATATCGCCATCACTTTCAGTAACTTCTTTTATTACAGCCTTTAAACGCTCTTCAAATTCACCTTTGTATTTTGCTCCTGCAATTAAGGCACCCATATCAAGTGCGAAAATTTGCTTGTCTTTTAAATTCTCTGGAATATCGCCGTCTATAATTCTGTGAGCCAAACCTTCTGCGATAGCTGTTTTTCCTGTTCCAGGTTCTCCAATAAGAATTGGGTTGTTTTTAGTACGTCTAGATAGAATTTGTAGGATTCTACGAATTTCTTCATCGCGACCAATAACTGGATCCAACTTACCGTCTTTTGCTAATTGGTTCAGATTTTTAGCGTATTTGTTTAAGGAATTATAGGTTTCTTCTTGACTTTGTGAAGTTACTTTCTCTCCCTTTCGTAATTCATTAATACTAGCAATTAGTGCTTTTTCAGTAGCTCCTTGATCTTTTAGCATTTGCGCAACCTTGCTATTGGACTTGAATATGGCTAAGATTAAATGTTCAATCGACACATAGTCGTCTTTCATATTTTTAGCAGTTATTGCGGCCTCGTTAAGTGCTTTTCCTGCTTCACGAGATAATATAATATCTCCACCAGAAACTTTAGGATAACTTTCTAATTGTTTTTCTACTGCCTGATATAAAACCGGAATATTGATATTCAGTTTTTTTAAGATGAATGGTAGAACGTTTTCATCAACCACAGAAATAGCTTTAAATAAATGCTCGTTTTCTATTTGTTGATGGCCATAACCTTGAGCAAGTTGTTGTGCTTGCTGAATGGCTTCTTGCGATTTTATAGTATAATTATTTAAGTTCATATTTGTTATTTTTATTTGTTAATCCGAATTATTTTGAAATCTGATAATTTCAGCTTCAAATCCTACGGACTTACAAGATTATTTTGTTTTCTTTGATGAGCATATTTCAATTACCTTACCAATTCAATTAGCAAGACAAAATGTCTGTTAAGGCTAGTGTTTTCAAGTCATTTAGTCAGTTTGTAAGATAATTAATATAGTTTCGACTCACTAGTCTAATTTATTAATCTTATTCCCTAGTCTGAGTATTAACAACAGGTTTTTGGGAATTTAAATTGTGTTTATTATGGGAATTTTTAATAAAATATTTGGAAGTTCTTCTGAAGAAAAGGAAGATAAAGTGTTGCCATGGATTGCTTTAACAAGCGTTGCTCAATTAGGTGATATTGAAGAAAAATCTAAAACCAAAACTCAGGCTATTTTTAAACACTCGACACGCTGTGGAATTAGCAAAATGGTTTTAAGACAGTTTACTCAGGCTTATGATTTGTCTGAATCAGATGTTGATCTGTATTTCTTGGATTTATTGAATTATAGAGACGTATCTAACGAAACTGGATATAAATTTCAAGTCATGCACGAGTCTCCTCAATTATTAATTATTAAAAATGGAGTCGTGCTTGCTCATGCCTCACATGGCGCTATTAATAATTTAAATTTAGAAGAGTTAGTTTTATAACTTAGTTAGACTCTGCATCAATGGTAACACTTTTGTAAATTAATTGTCCCTTGGCATTCATACCATTAATAAATAATTTGATGTTTTGATGTTTTTTTGTGCTAATGGTAAGATAATTAGGTGTGTTGGAGTTTAAATAAAAATTAGGAATCCAATCAATAGTGCCATATAGTTCTTCTGAAGATTGATTAGGGTAATAAATGTCAGAATTATTAAAGGGTTCAGTAGGGGAACTAAATCCAAACTCTGTATCACTAACTTGTATATTTGGGTTTTTATTTTCTCCTGTACCTTTCGTTATTTCAGCTGTTTTGGAAATAATATGAATTACACCACCTGCACCTTGGATACCGTAACCTGCTCCAGTAGGATTTACGGCCACCGAAGCTATGTCGTGCATTTGAATGTTTAGTAATTCGGAATGGTCATTTAAGGGAATGTCGTCTAAATAAACAAGATATGGATCTTGTTGCCCGCCACTTTTAAGCGAGCCAGCTCCTGGACCTCTAGATGACATAATTGTGACAGAACGACTATCTTGTATAACTTTTAGTCCTGGAAGTGATCGTAAATAGAAAACTAGGTCTGAACCAGCAAAAGTTCTTTCATCTGGAATATGAATTTTCGAGAATCCTTTAGACCTTATCTTTTCTTCAATTCTCGATTTCATGATTTCTTTATCCGATGCTATTCTCGATTTGATTAAAACCTCGTCCAAGATCTCTTCATTTAGTAATAATGGGAGATAAGCGTCTTCTATGTTGTAAACTGTTTCAAATTTTGCTTTGTCGTAAATAGGAGTGGGTTTAGTAAGTAAGCTATCCGGCCGATAGGTGTTGAAGCTTTTATAAATGTAAAAGTTGGCTTTTTCAATTTCACCTTTATTATTTAAAAGAGCTAACTTGTATTTGGAAGGATGAGCTAACATCAAACTATCAAATTCAAATTGTTTATGGCCCTTTAAAGGTTTTATAAGAAGAATATTGTTTTCTGTTGATGACAACATCACTTGATGATTAGATAAATCTTTGTCTTTAACATTTACAGATCCTTTAATTTTTATACCATGTTCTGCTTTGAAAACTAAATCGTTTTCAGACTTAATTTTTCCTTGTATATTATTTTTTTTCATAGCTGTTTGGAGTAATAAATCCATGCTATGTTTGTTGCCGTTTGTTTTAGTATAATAGTTCGCTAGGTTAAATCCCGAATCGTTTAAGTAGGGGGCTAATTGAAATTCGGTTATAATGTTTTGCTGGTTGTTGTAAGATATAGCAGCAGCAGGTAATACAGATATGCTTAAATTAGCATCAGCCAACTTATTAAGCATGTTAAAATTAAGAGTTATAGAGTCCGTGGAAGTTTCATGTGGAATCACATCTATTTCTATATTTTCAGGAGTGTTCCAAAAAGAATATTCTGAAATAGGGTTGTTGTTTTTATCAAATAGGGTTAAGGTGTTAATTCCAGAAAACAAGTTCTCATTTAAAAAGTTAATTTGATAATTGGTGACCTCTGGTTTAATTTCAATTGAAGCAACTGATTTTGCGAATCCATTTCTATGTAAAACCAAAATTAAAGACTCGTTTTTAAAATGAGAACAGGTTTTATTGTTGGTTTTTAAAAGGAAAGAAGTTGTGTTTTTATTATTAGAGCGTAATTTTTTCTGAATGATAAATCCTAAAGAATTCGAGAATGGAAGCGGGAATGATTTTTCAATGCCATTAATATTCATTACAGCAGTGAATGTGCTATTGTACATTAAGCTAATTTTTCCCATCCCATAAATATCGCTCATAAAAAACGAAACGGTTTCTCCAGTTTTATTGTCTATTATATTCCCTGAAGCTTTTACAGGAACTCCATTATTTTTTATAGTGAAGGCTATGTTGTTTAACTCATCTTGCAAAACAGTTTGACTCTCTGGGTAAAAATCAATGATATAATGGTCTTTCGTATTTTCTGTAGATGGATGATTGTTAGAAGCTATGGAAACACTACTCTCATTGTTTTCTTTATTAGAAGTGCTTATAATTTGAATAGGAATAACAGAGCCATTTTTAAAATTCCTGTTTTTGTTTGTGTCTAAATCTATATAATAGGTTCCTGAAACCAATTCTGCATTGATATCTATTTCACCATAAGTGAAACCAGCTTCAGTGTAAAAAAGTTGACTGCTTATCAATTTTTTTTCAGGGGAATAAAAATTTACAAATAAATTGTTAGTACTTGGATGGGGTTTGTTATTAGAGTCTTCAACTATATAAGCTTTAAACCAGATCTTTTCGCCAGAATAATAAATAGTTTTGTTTGTGTGGAGATAAAACTTTTCTTTTTCAATATTAGATAAATAGACGTTTTTGTCTAAAAATTCTTTTGTTTGTTCTGTGAAAATTTCTTGGCTTGAAACACCTAATGCGAGAAGAAAGAATAAAATGGAAAATAGGATGTTTTTCATGTAAATCAGCTTAAATAAAGATATTTTGTAAATGCAATACGGTAAAATATTTAAAAGTAAGCATCACATTTCAGGGCGTTGATTTTACAAATCTAATTGTTTTTTAGTTTTAAGCTATTTATTAGCTACAATTTTAAGCGCATTGTTTGAATGCTGAACGCAATATTTTATCTTTGCCGTCTTAAATAAAAAGCAAACATGAAGATTTCTTACAATTGGTTAAAACAATTTATTAAAACTACTTGGTCTCCTGAAGAACTTAGTGAACTATTAACAGACTTAGGTTTGGAGGTTGAAGGACTTAGTCCATATCAATCAGTTAAAGGTGGCTTAGAAGGAATAGTAGTTGGAGAGGTTTTAACTTGTGTACAACATCCAAATGCCGATAGATTAAAAGTAACTACTGTAAATGTTGGTTTAGATCAACCCTTGCAAATAGTTTGTGGTGCTCCAAATGTAGAAGCTGGTCAAAAGGTTCCTGTGGCTACTATAGGTACGACCTTGTATACGGAAGAAGGTGAAGCTTGGACCATAAAAAAAGGTAAGATTAGGGGTGAGGAAAGTTATGGTATGATTTGCGCCGAAGATGAACTTGGCCTTGGAAAATCTCACGAGGGAATTATGGTTTTAGATGAATCGCTAGAGGTAGGAACTCTGCTTGCTGATATTTTTGAAGTAGAAAATGACCATGTGTTTGAAATTGGTCTAACACCGAATAGAGCAGACGCTATGAGCCATTTTGGAACAGCAAGAGATATAAGAGCTGGTTTGCTTCAAAAAGATATATGTTTAGAACTAATTACGCCCTCTGTTAGTGCCTTCCATGTGGAAAATAGAACCCATAGAATTGACGTAGAAGTTAAAGACAAAAAGTTAGCACCAAGATATTGTGGATTGACCATTTCAGGATTAAAGGTCGAAGATTCACCTACTTGGTTGCAAAACAGACTAAAAGCTATTGGAATTACACCAAAAAACAATATTGTAGATATTACAAATTATGTGTTGCACGAGCTAGGGCAACCTCTGCATGCTTTTGATGCTTCTAAAATAACTGGGAATAAAATTGAAGTTAAGACCTTAGAAAAAGGAACAAAATTCACTACCTTGGATGGTGTGGAACGTGAACTGCATGAAGAAGATTTAATGATTTGCAATGGCGATATCCCAATGTGTTTTGCCGGAGTTTTTGGAGGAATGGATTCAGGAGTAACTTCTTCAACTACAAGTATCTTTTTAGAAAGTGCTTATTTCAACCCGGTAAGTGTTAGAAAAACAGCTAAAAGACATCACTTAAACACAGATGCATCCTTTAGGTTTGAAAGAGGTATCGATCCAAATATTACTGAATATGCCCTAAAAAGAGCCGCATTGCTAATACAAGAGGTTGCTGGAGGGGTAATAACAAGTGAAATTTCTGATTTTTATCCTAAAAAGATTGAAGACTTCCAAGTACGCTTAAGTTATGAAAATGCTAGAAGGTTAATAGGGCAAGATCTGCCTGAAGACACAATTAAGAATATTTTAATTTCATTAGATATTAAAATTAATAACGTAACAGAAACAGGTTTAGGTTTAACCGTTCCTGCTTACAGAAACGACGTAATTCGCGAAGCTGATATTATAGAGGAAATAATAAGAGTATATGGTTATAATAATATTGTAACTTCATCAAAACTAAATGCGTCCATTACAAATACGTCTAGATTTGAAGACTATAAATTACAAAATATTATAGGAAACCAATTAGTAGCTCAAGGTTTTTATGAAACCCTAACAAACTCTTTAACAAGTCCGGAATACACAAAACTAAGTGAGCAACTAAAGGAAGAGTATGAAGTAAAAATAATAAACCCTTTAAGCCACGATTTAAGTGTTTTAAGACAATCAGTTTTATTTTCTGGATTGGAAAATGTTAGTCATAATATCAACCGAAAAAGAGACCGATTAAAACTATTTGAGTTTGGAAAAACCTACCACAATTACAAGGAGAACAGAGAAGAAAGTAAGCATTTATCTTTATTTGTAACAGGTAGTAAACATGTTGATAGATGGAATACAGAGTCTAAACCAACCGATTTTTTCTATTTAAAAGGCGTGGTACTTAGTTTGTTGCAACGCTTAGGTTTATCAAATGTTACAGAGTCACCCTTTAATAGCGATGTGTTTAGCGAAGGATTAATGTTTTCAATAGGGAAGAAGCAAGTGGTTGAATTTGGATTAGTTAAAAAATCTAATTTAAAATACTTTGGAATTTCTCAAGATGTGTTGTTTGCCGATTTTAATTGGGATACAGTTATTGAATTGGTTAAGAACACAAATAAAGTTAGTTACCGTAGTATTCCTAAGTATCCAGAGATTAAGAGAGATTTTGCTTTATTGTTAGACGATAAAGTGTTGTTTGAAGATATTAATAGAATTGCTATTAACACAGAAAAGAATCTTCTTAAAGATGTAAATTTATTTGATGTATTTCAAGGTGATAGCTTACCTCAAGGAAAAAAGAGCTATGCTGTAAGTTTTACGTTTCAAGATGAACACAAAACCTTGACAGATAAGCAAATAGATAAGGTTATGAACAAATTACAGTCTAGTTTTGAAAAGGAACTAGGTGCTGAATTACGTTAAGTATGAAACGTGTATTATATTTTTTTATAGCCCTTTGCAGTTTGTCTATCTGCGGGCAAAATGAATTAAGTTTTTCTGAAAAGGATAGCACAGCAACTTGGGATTTATTGAAATATGATACAAAAAATATTGTTCAAGGTGTTGGTCATGCTTTTACTCGTCCAGTATATTGGGATAAAAAAGACTTTAAAAATTTAACTACAATAGCAGTAGGTGTTTTTGCCCTTTCATTAGCAGACGAAGAAGTAAATCGTTATGCAGCAAAACAGGTAGAAGGTTTTCCTCAAATAGGAAGAGATATCGGTTTTTGGTTTGGTAAGCCTCAAGCTTTCTTTGTGATTAATACTGGGCTTTACGGGTATGGCTTGTTTACAAAGAACGAAGCCGTAAGAAAAACTAGTGTGTTAATTGTTTCATCTGCTATTACCTCAGGGATTATTCAATCAATTAGCAAAACTGCTATTGGGCGTTCACGTCCTACAGCAAACGAAGGAAGCAATGAATTTCATCCATTTTCTAGTGAATCATTTCACCACTCCTTTCCTTCAGGACACACAGTTTTATCTGTAACCATGGCGCATGCTATAGCTAAGCAATTTGATAATATTTGGTTGAAAATTGGAACCTATACTTTAGGATCTATAACGCCGGTAACAAGAGTATTAGAAGGTGCACATTGGCTTACCGATGTAGCTGTAGGAACTGTTATTAGTATTGTTGTAGTAGATAGCATTGATAAGTTTCTGTCTAACCAGGAGGGGTATGCTTATAAAAGAAACAAACAAATAAACTGGAACTTTGCTGTTTCAGGAAATCAAATAGGTTTTATAGGAACCTTTTAAAAATAAAAAAGCTCTGATGAACAGAGCTTTTATTTTTTTCAATAAATCTAAAATATTATAATACTTTAACATTTACTGCGTTCAATCCTTTTCTACCTTCTTGTAAATCGAATTCTACTGCATCACCTTCACGAATTTCGTCGATTAACCCAGAAATGTGAACAAAATGCTCTTTGTTTGTGTCGTCTTCAACAATAAATCCAAATCCTTTTGAATCATTGAAAAACTTTACTGTTCCTTTACTCATTGTAATAATTTAAATAATTTAATAATATAACAAATATACTCATATAATTTTACAATTTGAGTATTTCCTGTTATTTTTAAATAGAGGCTATTTAGGCTCTCTAAACCTATAATGAGCGGGTTATTTTGTATCTTTAAGAAACACACGTAAACCCGATATATTATGGAATCTAGTTTTATAAAAATTTATACAGGTGGATTTATTATTGTTCAACTTATAGTTGATAAACTAAAAGCAGTAGGGATAAGTCCTATTGTAAAAGATGAAACCGAGTCAGGAAGACTTGCAGGTTTTGGAGCTTCGGTACCTGGCTACCAAGAAATATTTGTTAATGAGGAAGAACTCGACGCTGCAGTGCAAATTGTAGAAAGCGTAACGTCCGAGTTGCAGCCTTAATATTTAAAAAAAAACAGTCGCAATTTTTAGGAATTAACCCGTAAATTGCGACTGTTTACTTAATTTTTAAACGGTTACGCCATACATTTTACTACGTAACTCTTTTATTTTTGGATCTTGCATATACTCGTCAAAGGTAGTATATCTATCTATTACACCATTTGGAGTTAACTCTACAACCCTGTTTGCTACTGTTTGCGCAAATTCATGATCGTGTGTTGAAAATAATACGGTTCCTTTAAAGTTTTTCAACGAGTTGTTAAATGTAGTAATACTCTCTAAGTCTAAGTGGTTTGTTGGCTCATCTAACATTAACACATTAGCTCTTGCCATCATCATTCTACTAAGCATACATCTAACTTTTTCACCTCCAGAAAGGACGTTCGCTTTTTTTAATGCTTCTTCACCACTAAAAATCATTTTCCCTAAAAAACCACGAATATGAACCTCTTCACGCTCTTCTTCGGTTTTTGCCCATTGGCGTAACCAATCGACTAGGGTTAAATCATTTTCAAAAAACTCGCTGTTATCTAAAGGTAAATACGATTGTAAGGTGGTTATTCCCCAATCGAAAACTCCAGAATCAGCCTTCATTTTCCCATTTAAGATTTCGTATAGGGCTGTAGTAGCTCTCGAGTCTTTAGAAAATAAAACAACTTTATCTCCTTTTACTAAATTCAAATCTAATTTAGTAAATAGAATTTCACCGTCAATAGATGCAGATAGGTTTTCTATATTTAAAATTTGATCTCCAGCCTCTCTTTCTCTTTCAAAAATAATGGCAGGATATCTACGACTAGAACGCTTTATATCGGCAATATTTAATTTTTCAATCATTTTCTTTCTACTGGTTGCTTGTTTACTTTTTGCAACGTTCGCAGAAAATCGTCTAATAAATTCTTCTAATTCCTTTTTCTTTTCTTCAGCCTTTTTATTTTGTTGTGCGTGTTGTCTTGCAGCTAATTGAGACGACTCGTACCAGAAAGTATAGTTTCCTGAAAAGTGGGTAATTTTTCCAAAATCAATATCTGAAATGTGGGTACAAACAGCATCTAAAAAGTGTCTGTCGTGAGAAACTACTATAACACAGTTTTCGTAGTTCGCCAAAAAGTTTTCTAACCACGAAATGGTTTCATAATCCAAGTCGTTGGTAGGCTCATCCATAATCAATACATCAGGGTTCCCAAAAAGCGCTTGAGCTAAAAGTACTCGTACTTTTTGTTTCCCATCTACATCTTTCATTAGGGTGTAGTGTAAGTCTTCTGTAATTCCTAAGTTAGATAACATGGCGGCAGCATCGCTATCGGCATTCCAACCATTCATTTCTTCAAACTGCACTTGTAATTCACCAATCTTATCAGCATTTTCGTCTGTATAATCAGCGTATAATGCATCTATTTCCGATTTCAATTTAAATAAGGGCTTGTTTCCCATTAAAACCGTTTCTAAAACAGTATGTTCGTCGTATAAATTATGGTCTTGTTCTAAAACAGACATACGTTTTCCAGCCTCCAAATGGACGTGACCAGATGTAGGTTCCTGTTTTCCTGATAAAATCTTTAAAAAAGTAGATTTTCCAGCACCATTGGCACCAATAATTCCGTAGCAATTTCCTTGATTAAAGGTCGTATTCACATCGTCGAAAAGAACACGTTTTCCAAATTGAACGGATAGATTAGAAACTGATAACATAATAAGCGTATAATTTAATTTTTTGCAAAAATAGTCAAAAGCATCAACAACCTAAAACAAAAGCAATCTTATTAATATTTAACAGTGAATTAACAGCAGATGTAGCTTGCAACTTTTATTTTTGTCTTTGGTCCAAATGAAACTAATTATCTTAAACAGAGTTATGAAGCATCTTTACTTTTTATTATTTCTTATGTTGACTTTTGTGTCTTGTAAAAAAGATGCCAAGCAGAACGAAGGTGATATAGCCTATCTAGGTGGTGAAATAATAAATCCTTCCAATAACTATGTCGTGTTGCTTAAGGGAAACGCTGTTATTGACACAGTGCCACTGGATGTAAAGAACAGATTTCATTATAAAATTGAAGAACTAAACCCAGGCTTATATACGTTTTCGCATGGCGGTGAAATTCAAATGGTATTACTTGAACCTAACGATAGCCTTATGCTCAGGCTAAATACAATGGAGTTCGATGAGTCCTTGGTTTTTACTGGTAATGGAGCAAAGAAGAACAATTACTTAATTAATTTATACTTAGATGGAGAAGTAGAGGATAAAATTGTTTTGGGGTTTAGCCATCTAACTCCGAAAGCCTTTGAACAAAAGTTAGATTCTATTAAGGACTTTAAGTTAAATAAATTGCGTGTGTTTATTTCGAAACAAAGAACCTCGAAGTTGTTTAACCAATTGGCTGAAACTAATATTAATTACGATTACTACTTGAGCAAAGAAATCTATCCGTTTATTAACTATACTAAAAACGAGCGAGATAATTTTGAAGCTTTGCATGAAGATTTTTATAGCTATAGAGATAACATAGATTATAATGATGAGAGCTTAGTGGACTATTTCCCATATTCTTCATTTTTAAAACATCACTTTGAAAACTTAGCACTATCTGAACACTTTAAGCATTCTAATGATAGTGTTTACGATAAAAGGTCTACCGACTATAGTTTAACTAGATTACAGTTAATAGATAGTTTAATGACAAATGAAAACATTAAAAACTCCTTGTTGATTAGTGCGGTAATTGAGTTTGTTAGTAATAATAAGGATGTGGATACTTACAACAAAATATTAGAGTCATTTCTAGCTAAGAGCAGCAATGCGAATCATAAAGAGTATGTAAGTAACCTTGTAAATGCTCTAATAAGTTTAAAACCAGGAAATCCGCTACCAAGTGTTGAGGTAATTGATGTCCTTAACAACGAAATGGACTTAAGCTCGATGGTAAAAAATAATAAACCTACGGTTATTTTCTTTTGGTCTCAGGCTACAGCAATGCACGTAGAAGAATGCCATAAAAAAGTAACCGAGCTAAAGGAAAAGTATCCAGAGGTTAGGTTTATTGGAATAAATGCTAATAATGATAATGTGGATTTGTGGAAAAAAACTTTAGAAAGGTATCGTTTTGAAACATCTAGTGAATACCTTTTTAAAGATCCAAAAGAGGCAAAGCAAACCTTGGCCATTTTCCCAATTAACAAAGTAATTATTTTAAATAAAAAAGGAGTAATAGAAAATTCCCATGCCAACATGTTCTCTATTAATTTTGAAGAAGAACTGTTAGGTATTATAAATCAATAAAAAAAGCCCCAATATAAAATTGGGGCTTTAAGTTTTTTTTAAAGGGTAACAGTTAGTTTCCTTTTTTATAATCTTCTAAAAACTTAGCTAATCCAATATCTGTTAAAGGGTGTTTTAAAAGGCCTTCAATAGCGCTTAATGGACCAGTCATAACATCAGCTCCTAACTTAGCACAATCTATAATGTGCATAGTATGGCGTACGGAAGCCGCTAAAATTTCAGTTTCAAATCCGTAGTTATCATAGATGTGTCTGATTTCGCCAATAAGGTTCAAGCCATCAGTGGAAATATCATCAAGTCTACCAATAAATGGCGAAACATAAGTTGCACCTGCCTTTGCAGCTAATAAAGCTTGACCTGGAGAAAACACTAAAGTAACATTCGTTTTAATTCCTTTATCAGAAAAATATTTACAAGCTTTAATGCCGTCTTTAATCATAGGTAGTTTTACAACAATCTGTTCGTGTAGTTCTGCTAAGGCTTCTCCTTCACGAACCATACCCTCAAAATCTGTTGAAATAACTTCAGCACTTACATCTCCATCAACAATATTACAAATGTCTACATAGTGTTTTAAAATGTTGTCATGTCCAGTAATACCTTCTTTTGCCATTAATGAAGGGTTTGTTGTAACGCCATCAAGTACACCTAAATCTTGGGCTTCTTTAATTTGGTCTAAATTGGCAGTATCAATAAAAAATTTCATAAATAATTGTTTTTAAATTCTTTTTTAAGAGAATTGCGTTGTGTTTATTCCGAAACTTCGGTTATGCAAAATTACAATTTATAATGTTTTAGTCCTCGTATTACTTAGCAAAAATCTGTTGCTAAATCAAGAGCTAGTTTATTCTTTAACTAGGTTAATTGCTCGAATTTTATTTTATAACTTATAATGCTTTAATAAAAGCCTCTCGTAAGTCTTGTCAGGTAGAATTCTTTTTAGAACAATAGAAAACTTTTGCATGAATTCACCTATTTTATAATGAATCTTAGGCTTAGGCGTATTAATTATATTAAAGATTGCCTTAGCCATTAATAATGGGTCTTTTCCTTCATCAACATGCGTATCCATGAGCTTTAGGGTGTTGCCATAGGGCGTTTTATAAGGTGAAGCCTCTAAAATAGGAGCATGGTATCGACCTGATGCAATATTAGTGGCAAAATCTCCTGGGGCTACATTAGTCATCTGTATATTGAAGTCCTTTAACTCCATTCTAAAAGCTTCAGTAACTAATTCAAGGGCGCCTTTACTAGCGCTATAAATTCCTCGATAAGGTAAACCCATATAGCCAGCAATGGAAGTAACATTGATAATTAGTCCGGACCCATGGGAACGCATGCTAGGTAATACTGCCTTAATGACGTTAATAGGACCAAATAAGTTAGTTTCGAAGTTGTTTTTAATTTCAGATTCCGGAATTTCTTCAATAGGCCCGGTAATACCAACTCCTGCATTATTAATCAAAACATCTATATGGCCTTCTTTAGAAAGAACATAAGAGATAGCACCTGAAATAGAGTCTTTTTTAGTAACGTCTAGAGCAACGATAGGAAATTTACTGTCAGAATATTTTTCCGGAGATCTACTCGTTCCGTATACAATAAATCCCTTTTGGATTAGAAATTCGCCAACAGATTTTCCTATTCCTGAAGACCCGCCAGTAATCAAAACAATTTTAGACATATAGATAAAAGTGTATTAAAATTGTAAAATTAAGAATGAATTGCAAATAGTAGCGGTAAAAAGAAAAAGATTTGAAAACCGGAGCTTTCAAATCTTTATTATTTTAATTCCTTTTCTTAAAATAGGCTTACGGAAAGTCACAAAAAAAAGGCAAGTTACCTACATCACACTGCTACGACCATTTACCTTTGCTGCGTTCCCGCCCTGGAGGATTCAACAGGAGCTAGTTGTGTAGGACTTGCCTCGTGCAAAGATACAATCTTTTAATTTTATTGCAAGGATTTTTTAAACTGAAATTTAATAAATAACTTGGCTCAAAATTATAATGTAATCATGAAAACATTCAAATATCTTATAATCATATTTTTAGGAGGTTTTTTGCTCTCATGTGGAACTAATTCTGCACAGAAAAAAAATGATATTTCTATTAAAACGAATGCAGAAGGGCAGGCTATAACCGTAAATGAAACCCTTAAATTGGGGATTTCTAATCCAAAAAACCACGAGGTTGCTTCTGTAGAATTCAAAATTGATGGAAAACCAGTTACCGATCAGGTAGACTTAAATGAATTTAGGTTAGGTGAACATTTGGTTGAGGCCAATCTTAATATTGGTGGGACTGTTGAAACTATCTCACAAAAAATAACGATTCTAAACAATCAAACTCCAAAAGTGTATTCATATAAAATTATAAACGAATACCCACACGATATTACTTCATATACGCAAGGCTTAGAGTTTTTTAATGGCCAATTGTATGAAAGTACGGGGCAATATGGAGAATCTAAACTTAGAAAAGTAGATTATAAAACGGGAGAAGTTTTAAAAAACATCAATTTAATCGATGAGTATTTTGGCGAAGGTTTAACCATTTTAAATGATAAAATTTATCAGCTAACATGGAGAAGCGGAACGGGACTGGTTTACGACCTAAATACCTTTGAAAGAACAGGGAGTTTTAAATATGGCAACAGTAAAGAAGGTTGGGGAATATGTAATGATGGTAAAATGCTCTATAAAACGGATGGAACTGAAAAAATATGGACTCTTGATCCAGAAACCTTAACCGAAGTAAGTTTTATTCAGGCGTATCACAATAAAGGAAAAGTAGTTGAGTTAAACGAGCTAGAATGGGTTAATGGTAAAATTTATGCCAACCGTTACAACAAAAATGGCGTAGCTATAATAAATCCTAAAAATGGAGCGGTTGAAGGGGTAATCGATTTTACACCTTTAAGAAAAAAAGTTACTCAACATCCTAAACTTGATGTGTTAAATGGAATTGCTTATAATCCAGATACTAAAACCTTCTTTATAACAGGTAAACGTTGGGACAAACTGTTTGAAGTAGAAATAATAGAAAATTAATTTTGAAAACTTACGAGAGCTTTTTAACGGTTAAACATGATGATTTAGACGACCTAAACCATGTAAATAATGTGCGTTATGTGCAATGGGTTCAGGATGTTGCTAAAGAACATTGGGTTACTTTTGCTCCCGAAGAAATAAGAGACGCCTATTTTTGGGTAATGCTAACTCATTTTATAGAGTATAAGCGTCCAGCCGTATTTGGGGATGCTATTAAACTGAAAACCTATATTACAAAATCTGAAGGTGTAACATGTAAACGAGTGGTTGAAATTATTAATAATACGACCAATAAACTTCTAGCTAAATCTGAAACAACTTGGTGTTTTATAAGTTCAAAGACTTTAAAACCAGCAAGAATTACGGATGAGGTTTTTAAAATATTTTGCTAAAATCACGTTTTCATACAAAATCATCAATTCAAAAGTTATATTTTTACCAAGTACGTGATGCACTATTAATAAATGATCATTAAAAAATGAAGCAAACCTTTTATCTTATTCTTTGTTTAAGCATTTTAGTTTTTAGCAGTTCTTGTAGAAAGGATTTGGATTTCGGACCAAGTTCAGGAAACTTGGAGTTTTCAAAGGATACAGTGTATTTAGATACAGTATTTACTAATATAGGATCAAGTACCTACAACCTTAAGGTATATAATAGAAGCAGTAACGATATTAGTATTCCTTCACTTAAATTGGCTCTAGGAGAAAATTCAAACTATCGGTTAAATGTAGATGGCATGCCTGGAAAAGTGTTCGAAAATGTCGAAATTCTGGCAAAAGATAGCATGTACGTTTTTATAGAATCTACGATTGACATTAATAATTTACCAAATACTAATGGTGAATTTTTATATACCGATAAAATAGAATTCGATTCAGGCTCGAACCTGCAATCTGTGGAATTAGTAACCCTGGTAAAAGATGCTATTTTTATTTATCCGGATAAAGATAATACGACTGGAGTTGTTGAAACCTTGACCATAAATATAGGAGGAGAGCTAATTGAAACAGATATTCAAGGACGTTATTTGTTACCAACCGAATTGAACTTTACAAATCAAAAACCTTATGTAATTTACGGTTATGCGGCCGTTCCAAATAATGAAACCTTGACTATTGATGCTGGAGCACGAGTACATTTTCATGCCAATTCAGGAATTTTAGTGGCTGAAGGTGCTAGTCTACAGGTAAATGGCGCCTTAAGTTCCGATCAGGACTTGTTGGAAAATGAAGTGATTTTTGAAGGTGACAGACTAGAACCTGGGTTTTCTGATATTCCAGGACAATGGGGAACCATTTGGTTGCTTGATGGTAGTATAAATAACAACATCAATTATGCAACTATTAAAAATGGAGCTGTTGGTATTTTATGTGAAGGAAATCCAAATGAAGTAAACAACAAATTGACCATCACTAATTCAAAAATTTATAATTCTAGTAACTTCGGAATATTAGGAAGAAGAACTTCAATTTTAGCTGAAAACTTAGTAATTAATAACTCCGGACAAAGTAGTTTCGCTGCTACTTTTGGAGGGAAATACAATGTAACTCATAGTACGCTTGCCAACTATTGGAGAAATAGCTTTAGACAGTTTCCAACCTTATTGGTTAATAATTTTCTGTTAGACGCAGATAACGTAGCCTATTTAGCCGATTTAACTGAAGCAAATTTTAGTAATTGCATTATATATGGAAACGATAGTATAGAGTTTATTTTGGATGAAATAGCTGATCCTGGCGTGGTTTTCAATTTTAAGTTTACAAACAACTTGATGAGGTTTCAGGATAATAACAATAATTTTACTGGCCCTAACTACAATTTCAACGATTCGGCATTGTATGAAGGGAATATTTTAAATCAAAATCCTGATTTTAAAGACAGCGATAAGAACCAAATGATAATAGGTGAGGAGTCTAACGCAAATGGTTTAGGAAATCCAGTTTATGCCAATCAAGTACCAAACGATATTTTAAATGTAAGTAGAACCAATTCTCCGGATGCTGGAGCTTATCAGCATATTACATTTTAATAACACTCTAAAAATTAAACATAAAAAAAACCTGCTTTATTAGCAGGTTTTTTATTTTATATGAAGTTTTTAAACTTATGCGAATAAAGGAAAGTCACTCATCATAGCATTAACCTTTCCGGCAATAGCTTCTAGTTTTTCCTCATTTTGATAATTCATAAGCGCTTCGTCAATTAAAGCTACAATGCCCTCCATGTCTTTTTCTTTTAAACCTCTAGTTGTAATCGCTGGAGTTCCAATTCTAATTCCAGAAGTTACAAACGGCGATTTATCGTCAAATGGAACCATGTTTTTGTTTACAGTAATATCGGCTTTAACTAAAGCTTGCTCAGCATCTTTACCTGTAATATTTTTATTTCTTAAGTCAATTAACATCATGTGATTGTCTGTACCGCCAGAAATAATATGGTAATCTCTTTTTACGAAAGCTTGAGCCATAGCTTCGGCATTCTTTTTCACTTGCAGCATATAATGTAAATACTCATCCGTTAAAGCTTCACCAAAAGCAATAGCCTTAGCAGCAATAATATGCTCTAATGGTCCACCTTGGTTACCAGGGAATACGGCAGAATCCAATAAAGATGACATTTTACGTAAACTTCCGTTTTTAAGTTTCAAACCAAACGGATTATCAAAATCCTGTCCCATCATAATCATTCCTCCTCTTGGACCACGTAAAGTTTTGTGGGTAGTAGTAGTTACAACATGACAATGAGGTAGCGGATCGCTTAAAATACCTTTAGCAATAAATCCAGCAGGATGAGCAATATCTGCCATTAGCAAAGCACCCACGCTATCAGCAATTTCTCTAAAGCGTTTGAAATCCATATCTCTCGAGTAGGCAGAAGCTCCTGCAATAATTAATTTTGGCTTTTCTTTTAAAGCCATTTCAGCCACATGATCGTAATCAATTAAGCCTGTTTCTTTATTAACACCGTAAAATACAGGATTGTATAATTTTCCTGAAAAATTCACGGGAGACCCATGGGTTAAATGTCCGCCATGAGATAAGTCGAAACCAAGAATTTTATCTCCAGGTTTTAAACAAGCAGCAAAAACAGCTGTATTTGCTTGGCTTCCAGAATGAGGTTGTACGTTAACATACTCAGCATTAAATAAGGTTTTTGCTCTGTCTATGGCAAGTTGTTCTACTTCATCCACAACTTCACAACCACCATAATAACGTTTTCCAGGATACCCTTCGGCATACTTGTTGGTTAAAACAGAGCCAGCAGCTTCCATTACTTGGTTGCTTACAAAGTTCTCGGAAGCAATCAATTCAAGACCTTCCAGTTGTCTGTGTTTTTCAGCTTCGATTAATTCGAAGATTTGTTCGTCGCGTTGCATCATTTTAATAGTTTTTTATTTCAATAAATCCCCAATGGGTTTTGATGAAAATCTTGTTATCGTTAAAATCATGTCAAAAATAACAAATAGATTAGTTTAATTCATCAAAAAACATATATTTACTTCGCTTTTAAGATTTCTTTAGAGAATCGAGAGAAACTACATTTTTTCTTTATTATTAGTATAAAAATAAAAAGTTATGTAGGTTTGAATAGATTTTTAATAATATAAAAATATACACAATGGTTATGTCATTATCAGCTAACGATCCAGATAGAAAATCGTGGTTACATGTAGATAAAAACTCGGATTTTCCAATACAGAACATTCCTTTTGGTGTATTCCTAACACGAGACGATATTATTACCATCGGAACGCGAATTGGGGATACGGCTATCGACTTAGGAGCTTTACATCAATTAGGTTATTTTGAGGGAATTCCTTTGACTGATGATATCTTCTTACAAGACACCTTAAACGATTTTATCGCAGATGGTAGAAAAACCTGGCGCTTAGTAAGAAATAGGATTGCAGATATTTTTGACGCTGAAAATGATGAATTAAAAAATAACCTGAAGCATAAGGAAATTGTTCTGTTTCGCTTAGACGAAATAGAAATGCAATTACCGGTTCATATTGGAGATTATACCGATTTTTACTCAAGTATAGAACATGCTACTAACGTGGGGACAATGTTTCGTGATCCGGAAAATGCCTTAATGCCAAACTGGTTGCATATTCCTGTAGGATATCATGGAAGAAGTAGCTCTATTATTCCTTCAGGAATTCCTATTCATAGACCTCAAGGTCAAACCCTGCCTGCAGGTAGCGAGACACCAGTTTTTGGACCTTCAAGATTAGTAGATTTCGAACTTGAAATGGCTTTTATTACAACTGCGGCAAACGATTTAGGAGAACCTATTCCTATTGATGAAGCAGAAGAGTATATTTTTGGTTTGGTGTTGTTTAACGACTGGTCGGCTAGAGATATCCAAAAATGGGAATATGTGCCATTAGGTCCATTTTTAGCGAAAAGTTTTGCATCGTCTATTTCACCATGGATTGTTACTTTAGATGCTTTGGAACCTTACCGCGTTGCAGGTCCAAAACCATTAAAGCCACAATTACCTTATTTACAATATAAGGGAGATAAAAGTTACGATATTAAATTAGAAGTAGCCATTAAGCCAAAAACAGCCAAAGAAACGGTTGTAAGTAAGTCTAATTTTAAATATATGTATTGGAATATGGCGCAACAATTGGCGCATCATACGGTTAATGGTTGTCCGGTAAATTCAGGTGATATGATGGGGTCCGGAACTATTTCAGGACCAACACCAGATTCTTACGGTTCTATGTTGGAGTTAACGTGGAGAGGCGAAAAACCAATTACTTTAAATGACGGAACAGAGCGTAAATTTATAAACGACTACGATACGGTTATTATGCGTGGACACTGCGAAAAAGATGGCACCAGAATTGGTTTTGGTGAAGTCTCAACTCAGTTGCTTCCCATATTTACTCCGAAGATAAAATAAATAGAAATGAAGCGACCAAATGGTCGCTTTTTTTGTTTTAATAAACATCCCAAACCACATGCGACAAATAAGCTTAATACTAATCTTAATTTCTTTGGTTTCTTGTAAATCTGAAACAGAACAATTAAAAACTTTAAAACCGGGAACCTATCAAGCGCTTTTAAAAGTAAACGATAGCTTAGACATGCCTTTTGTTTTTGAAGTTTTAAGTAAAGAGAGGCTTCAAATTTTTAATGCTGATGAAGTGATTGAAGTGGATGAGATTATTTATAGAAAGGACTCTGTTTTTATAAAGCCACCAGTTTTTGAAAGCTATATAGCAGCAAAAATGACTGAAACAGGTTTGGAAGGAAATTATATTAAGGACGATTTAAATCGTACCGTTCCGTTTAAAGCTGTTTTTGGAAAACTCAACCGTTTTGAAGTGAACAAACAACCAGAAGTAAATATCTCAGGAAATTGGGAAACCATGTTTAGTCCAGATTCAGAATCTGATAATTATATAGCTAAAGGTGTTTTTGAGCAGGTGGAAAATAAAGTAACAGGAACTTTTAGAACGAAGACTGGCGATTACAGATATTTGGAAGGAGTTGTTGATGGTAATCAATTAAAACTTTCCACTTTCGATGGAGCTCATGCCTATTTGTTTATGACAACGCTTACAGATAGTAGTATGCAAGGGATGTTCTACTCAGGGAACCATTATAAGGAGCCTTTTGTGGCGAAACGTAACGATGACTTCGAATTACCTGACGCGAACAATTTAACCTTTCTAAAGGAGGGTTTTGACAAATTGGCTTTTTCTTTCCCAGACGAAAGTGGAAAAATGGTTTCATTGGAAGACGAACGGTTTAAAAACAAAGTAGTATTAGTACAAATTATGGGTACTTGGTGTCCAAATTGCTTGGATGAGAGTAAGTATTTTACTGAGTTTTATAAAAATAACAAAGACAAAGATTTTGAAATTATCGGTCTGGCTTTCGAATACACGAAAACCGAAGAAAAGGCCTTTGCAAACATAAAAAGATTAAAAGATAGGTTGAATATTGAATATCCTATATTATTAGCGCAATACGGTAGTTCTAGCAAAGTGTCTGCGCAAGAAAAACTCCCAATGTTAAATCAGGTATTGAGCTATCCAACAACTATTTTTATTGATAAAAACGGTGCAGTGCGTAAAATACATACCGGATTTAATGGACCCGCTACAGGTGAGAAGTATACAGAGTTTACGAGTGAGTTTGAAGAATTTGTTAATGGGTTGTTGAAAGAATAGTCTTTAAACCATTTTTTCTAAAAAACGTCCATATTTGTTAGTGCTGCCATAACCTTCAACAAACTCATCATTTTCAAAAATAGTTTTGCCTCCAACCATTACTCGTGAAACGACACCTTTATTCCTGTTGACAAGTCTTTCGTGATTTCCAAACTCTTTAATAATGCCAATTTCAACATCTTCTGTAATGTTATGAAAATTTTTAGGATTGATAAGGACTAAGTCAGCAAGTTTGCCTACTGCAAGATGCCCGCAATCTATATGAAACCAGTCTCCTTGTTCTTTTGTAAGTCGCCAAACACATTGCTCCATGGTCATGATGGGTTGGCCTTTTTCAATAGATTCCTGAACTATTTTCATCATTTTTAAAGGGAAATTATAAAAAGCCATATTGTTTAAGTGTGCTCCTGCATCTGAAAAACTAATTAAGTTGTACGGGAAATTATATAGCCTTTTGTATTTATTTGGCCTATCGTTGGCTATGGTCGTGGTCCATCTTATCTGTTTATCGTATTGGATAATCGTGTCTAAAAATAAATCAACTGGATGCATTCTTTTTTCTTCAGCTAATTGATAGAAGTTTTTCCCAATCATACTTTCATCGGGGCAAGCTATAATGGTTGTTTTGCTTAAATCCTTATGCCATACCTTTGGAGCAAATTTATTCTTGATTTCCTTCTTAAAATTATCTCGAAACTCTTGGTTTTTTATAAGCTCATCTCTTGTATCTAATTCTTTTGCAAGGTGCCTAAGAGCTTCACCACTAGGAAACTCTTCAAACATCACCGAATCTACGCCATCGTAGTACACGGTAAATGGACAAGGTGGCGATTGCATTCTAAAATTGGCGTTTCCCAATAGATTAATAGATCTTGTAGCAAAGGCTAGTATGGGATAAATGTATCTGTCGCCAATTAAATCCATCATGGCAATCATAGTGGTTTTTAAAGGTTTTCTAAAAATTCCAGTGCTCGCAAACATATAGTTTAAGGCATTATAGCGCGTTACTAGATTTGGAGCTCCTTGTAAAATGGCATCTCTTTTTCGTAAAATGTCAATAAGACTTTTTCGTTCCTTCCAAGAGGAGTAGAAGGAAGGTGTTTTATGCGACCAATACCTGTCGCCATCCATTTTATCCCAAGGGTTATCCATCGTAGATAAGCCTATAAAACCTTCGTCTAAGGCATCGTTTAACATGTGTGCCATTATGTGTTCCTCTTCTTTTGAAGCCGATTCTCCTTCGGTTAAGGATCTGTTTATTCCCATAACTTTCATTCGAATATCCGAATGGCCAATAAAGGAAGCGACATTAATCCCTAAGGGTAATTTATTAATATAAGCTTTCCATTCTTTTGGCGTGGTCCATGTTTTTTCTTTTTCTAATAACGGTAACATTACCTCTCTAGGAATGGCTTCAACACGCGTAAAAGAGTCTGAAGTGTCTTCTGGAGAATTGTAGACAGAGGAAACAGAACAACTTCCAAGGACAATGGAAGTCACACCATGTCGTGCAGATTCTTTAAGTCCTGGGGAAGCAATGACTTCTGCGTCATAATGGGTATGTGAATCTATAAACCCAGGAACAACCCACAAGCCTTCAGCGTCAATTATTTCTACAGGATCATATTGTGAAGGAGCGATGGAACCAATTTCCATAATCCTACCATGGCTATCAATTAAAATATCTTGTATGGTTGCTGAAGTGTTTCGATCTCCTGAAAAAAAGAGACCGTTTTTGATTAGGATGTTCACGATTTATAAATATTTTATATGAATAATATGATGACATAATAATAAGGAATTAATAGCAATTATTATATCTGAATTGAACCTAATTTAAAACATTTATAGTTGAAAACTTAATGGAGTGGAAATATATTCTTAGCTTATATAATTCCAGATGTTCTTGTATTTGCTTACTTGTTGGTAGGTGTAAAGAATGGTTTTGTTTTCTACAGCTTTTAAAGTAGGATCGCTACTAAGCACCTTTTTAGCGTAGTATCTAGCGGATTGTAAAATATCCTTATCTTTTATTAAATCGGCAATCTTAAGGTTTAAAACCCCGCTTTGTTGGGTTCCCATAAGGTCGCCAGGACCGCGTAAGTTTAAATCTACCTCAGCAATTTCAAAACCATCGTTTGTTCTGGTCATGGTTTCGATGCGTTTTTTACTGTCACTACTTAATTTATGGCTGGTCATGAGGATGCAATAACTTTGTTCGGCACCACGACCAACACGTCCTCGTAATTGGTGTAATTGTGATAATCCAAAGCGCTCAGCACTTTCTATAATCATAACTGAAGCATTCGGTACGTTTACCCCAACTTCAATAACAGTGGTTGCAACCATGATGTTGGTTTCACCTTTAATAAAACGTTGCATTTCGTAATCCTTGTCCGCAGGTTTCATTTTTCCATGAACAATGGAAATTTGAAAATTAGGAGGAGGAAAGTCTCTAGAAACACTTTCGTAGCCATCCATTAAATCTTTATAATCCATTTTTTCACTTTCTTGGATTAATGGGTACACGATATAAACCTGTCGCCCTTTTTTAATTTCATCTCTTATAAACCCGAATACTTTTAATCTATTTTTGTCATAGCGATGAACTGTTTTTATAGCTTGTCTTCCTGGGGGTAATTCGTCGATAACGGAAATGTCTAAATCACCATAAACAGACATGGCTAAAGTTCTTGGAATTGGGGTTGCTGTCATCACTAAAATGTGTGGAGGAATGACTCGTTTTATCTCCTCAAAATCCCCGTCGTTTTTTTGTTGAATTTCCTTAGGACCTTTCTTCCATAATTTGCTTCTTTGTTCAACTCCAAATCGGTGTTGTTCATCGATTATTGCAAGACCTAAATTTTTAAATTTAACCTTGTCTTCTAGCAAGGCATGTGTGCCGATTAGGATGTCTAATTCACCGCTTTCTAGCGATTCATGAATCTCTTTTCTTTCTGAAGTGTTACTTGAACCTGTAAGCAGTTTAATTCTGATATTCAATTTATTAGCTAGTTCAAGTAATCCGTTATAGTGTTGGACTGACAAAATTTCAGTTGGAGCCATTAGACATGCTTGATAACCGTTGTCAAGTGCCATTAACATAGACATGAATGCGACTATGGTCTTCCCGGAACCCACATCGCCTTGTAAAAGTCGATTCATTTGGGCGTTACTGCCTAAATCGTGTCTAATTTCTTTTAAAACCCGTTTCTGTGCATTGGTTAATTCGAAGGGTAAATGGTTTTTGTAAAATGTATTGAAATAGGTTCCAACCTGGGTAAAAGGTAAGCCTTTTATTTTTGATTTATGGATTAAATTTTTTAGTATTAATTGCAGTTGAATATAGAATAATTCTTCAAATTTTAATCGGAATTGCGCTCGTGATAACAGCTCTTGATTTTTAGGAAAATGGATGTTAAATACAGCTTCAGATTTTGATAGTAATTTTAATTCTGAAAGGATGTTTTCAGATAAAGATTCTTGAAATCTACCTTTGGTTTCAATGAATAATTGCTGCATGATTTTGGTAATCACACGATTTGTAATTCCTTTATTACTTAGTTTTTCTGTTGAAGGATAAATGGGTTGCATGGCAGAACGAATATTCTTTTCGTGCTCTTCCAAAAGTTCCATATCTGGATGTGGCATGCTAAATACACCATTGAACCAATTTACTTTACCGAAAATAACATAAGGCTTTTTGAGCTTGATGCTTTCGCGAATCCATTTTTGTCCTCGAAACCAAACCATCTCCATAGTGCCTGTATCATCTCTAAATGTGGCAACCAAGCGTTTTCCCCTTTTTTGTGCAACTTCCTTTAGGCTAATAATTTCACCCACGACCTGCACTTCGGCATTGTTTCGTTGTAACTGATGTATTTTGTAATACTGAGTGCGATCCAAATACCTGTTTGGGAATAGATTAATTAAGTCTTGGTAGGTGTGAACGCCTAATTCCGTCCTGAGTAAATCTGCGCGATTTGGACCGACACCTTTCAAATAATCTATGGGAGTTTGTAGCATGACTCGCTAAAAATGATTTTTTTTTATTTGGTAAATCTAAATCTAAATTACAAGTTTAAGGAATAAAATACTAATAATTTACATCTTGTTGCCATAACCAAACTAATCAAAAACCAAATTAAATTAACCTCAAAAATCAATGCACTATCTATGCTAGTGCTTGTACTAACCTTATGTTACTGTAGCAGCGACGATTCGTCAAATCATACATCTACACCAACCCCAGAGTTGCAGGTTACTGGAACAATATTACCCTTTGGCGATACCGATGTTTTAAGTTTTTCTGACTCACAGTTTGTGGCGATTATGGGTTGAAGCTTCAGCGTACTTTCAAGTGTCTTTAGACGATTCTAAATTTTTTGGAAAGTGTTTCTATTCCTAAAACCGATGCAGCCTCTGGAAATCAACCGATTTATGTGCGTTTTTCACCAGGAGAAACTTCTGTAGGAGCTATTAATGGAATTCTAACTTTCAAAAGCACGGGTGCCAATTCAAAAACCATGAATCTAAATGGAAATGGGATAAGTATTCAGTCTATTATTACGGTAAGCGAAACTAGCTTAGATTTTGGGGTAGTTAAAAGTAATACGCCAATCGATAAACCGGTTGTAAATGAGTAGAATATCATATCCTAAAAAAATATTAAGCACGTTATTTGCTAACGTGCTTTTTTATTGGAAGTAGGATTGTTATCTTCAACCTATGTTATTTTTAAATTTCAAATAGATGAAAAGAGTCCTAAGTTTTATAGTTTGCCTTGTTCATTTCTTCCTGTTCGCACAACAAACGGAAACTGTAGACTTTAGTCATGTAAAGGCACATATAAGTTTTAAGGTGGACTCAGCACAAGTTTTAGGTCTGGTGCAATATCAGTTTAAAACACTACAAGCCGTAGATTCTGTGTATTTAGATGCTATGGCGATGGATTTTGATGAGGTTTTGTTAAATGGTAAGCAAGCTAAGTTTAAAAATGATAGTAAAAAACTGGTGGTTTTCTCTGAATTTAAAGCAGATGAAACCCATAGTCTGAGTTTTAATTATAAAGCAACACCCAAACAAACCTTATACTTTATAGGCTGGAACACTGAGGCTCCAAAGCAAATTTGGACACAGGGACAAGGGAAATACACAAGTCACTGGTTGCCAAGTTTAGATGATACTAACGATAAAATAGAATTCGATTTATCAGTTACTTTTAATAGCGAATATGAAGTAGTAGCCAATGGAAAACTTGTTAGTAAAGAGGTTGAAGCAGAAAACACAACTTGGCATTATGATATGAAAGCACCTATGTCTAGCTACCTGCTAGCTGTTGTGGTTGGGAAATATGATAAGCGTAAGGAGTTGTCAAACAGTGGAATTCCTTTGAAAATGTATTATTATCCGGAAGATTCCTTAAAAGTGGAACCAACTTATCGATACAGTAAGCAAATGTTCGATTTTCTTGAAGCTGAAATAGGAGTGGCTTATCCGTGGCAAAATTATAAACAGATTCCTGTGCACGATTTTTTGTATGCAGGTATGGAAAACACAAGTGCAACCATTTTTTCGGATGCTTTTGTAATCGATTCCATAGCATTTGTAGATAGAAATTATGTAAATGTGAATGCACATGAATTAGCTCATCAGTGGTTTGGCAATTATGTAACTGCAAAAAGTAGCGAGCATCATTGGTTGCAAGAGGGGTTTGCAAGTTATTATGCCTTATTGGCTGAAAGAGATGTTTTTGGTGAAAATTATTATTACTGGAGCTTATACGAATATGCTCAAGAGCTCATGGACCAAAATAGGTCTGGAAATAGTACGTCCTTGTTAAACCCTAAATCTAGTAGTGTTACTTTTTATAAACGCGGAGCTTGGGTTTTGCATGCCTTAAGAGAAGAAGTAGGGGATGTAGCCTTTAAGCAGGCTGTAAAAAACTAT